>JBJTXG010000088.1:0-6476 GCA_046082125.1 Ferruginibacter sp.
CGAGTAATCGACACGCCTATTGCCGAACTTGGCTTTACCGCCATTGCCGTTGGTGCTGCACAGAACGGTCTTCGTCCGATCGTTGAATTCATGACTTGGAATTTTGCGGTGCTTGCACTCGATCAAATACTGAATACGGCCTCCAAAATGCTGGCTATGAGCGGTGGTCAGGTTGGTTGTCCTATTGTGTTTCGTGGACCCAACGGCAGTGCCGGTCAATTAGGTGCTCAACATTCCACGGCATTTGAAAGTTTATACGCTAACATTCCCGGGATTAAAGTTATTTCAGTAAGCAACCCTTATGATGCCAAAGGCCTGTTGAAGTCGGCCATCCGCGATGACGATCCGGTGGTGTTCATGGAAAGCGAACTCATGTACAGTGATAAAGGCGAGGTGCCCGAAACAGAGTACATTATTCCAATCGGACAATGCCATATTGCGCGAGAAGGGAAAGATGTAACCATCGTTTCATTCAACAAAATGATGACGGTGGCGCTGGATGCAGCGGAAGAACTGGCCAAAGAAGGCATCGATGCGGAAGTGATCGATCTGCGTACTATCCGTCCATTAGACTGGTTAACCATCTTAAAAAGTGTACAGAAAACAAATCGGCTGGTGATTGTAGAAGAACAATGGCCATTTGCCTCTGTTTCATCGGAGATTACTTATCGCATACAAAAAGAAGGATTTGATTATCTCGATGCACCAATCCGACGGATTACCTCTGCCGATGCACCCATGCATTATGCGCCTAATCTGGTAAAAGCCTACTTGCCGGATGTTGAACGCACCGTCAAACTTATAAAAGAGGTTATGTATATCCGTAAATAACCTCAATCATGAGAAAATTTCTTCTCATATTGTTTTGGTACGGATGGGGACATTCACTCTGTGGTCAATCATTATTCGCAACATTATTTGTTGGTGCCAATGGATATCGCGGTGATTTACAACCAGCCGTGCTATCAGCGCCACAGCTTCGTCCGGTAATTGGATTTGGTTTTTTATATGAAATCGATCCGCATTGGTCTGCGGGCATCAATTTGCATTACGGTCAAACAGGTGGCCATGACCGATACAATCTGTCTAACAAAGACCGAAATCTTCAATTTGTTTCGGATATTTTTGAATTTACCGCCTTTTCCGAATATTCCATCTTGGACAACCGGGATTACCATGTTGTGCCTTTTCTGCACCTTGGTTTCGGCATTTTCAAATTCAGTCCCTATTTACCCCTCGACAATGGCAATCGGATTAATTTATTTGAATACGCAACGGAAGGACAGGGTTTCATAGACGGGAAATCACCTTATGCCCTCACTAGTTGGTGTTTGCCCGTAGGCGGTGGCTTTCAATGGTCATTGCATCGGAACATTCGGCTCGCGGCCAAAATTTCGTATCAGTTTACCGGAACAGACTACCTGGATGACGTAAGCACGACCTATGTCGATGAAAACCTGATGCGTCAATATAAAGGACAGAACGGCGTGAACATCGCTTACCGGGGTAATTTATTGCCTGGCGGAGCACCATATCCGGCGGCCGGCACACCCCGGGGAAATCCTAAAAACAACGATGGTTATCTGTTGGCAGGTCTTTCACTCCGGTTTCCGCTGGATGCCAAAGGACGTGCCTATCAATATGAATACCGACCCGGAAAATTAAGAAGACACAAAACATCGTGTCCATCTCTTTAACAAATGCGCATCGGGCTACCGGTATTAGTATTTTTGCACAAAGCTTCTCATGTCATATACCTCGCTGGAACATTGCTTGTTGGATCTTGAAAAAAACGGACATCTCGTTCGCATCAACGAAGAGGTGGATCCACACCTGGAAATGGCTGCGATCCATCTGCGGGTATTTGCATCCAAGGGTCCGGCCATATTGTTTGAACGCGTAAAAGGTTCCCGATTTAGAGCCGCCTCGAATATATTCGGATCACTGGAACGAAGCCAATTCATGTTCAGAAATAGCATGAAGGCGATAGAATCACTGATCAATATCAAGCAAGATCCAACCGCTCTTTTACAAAAACCGTTGCAGGCGCTTTCCATCATACCCCATGCGATCCATGCGCTGCCATTAAAAAATCCTTGGCGGAAACCAGTGCTGTTTGAAGAAATACAAATAGCGGATTTGCCCTTGATCAAACATTGGCCTATGGATGGCGGCGCCTTTGTGACACTTCCGCAGGTATACACCGAGGATCCGGAAAAACCCGGCGTGCAACATTCGAACCTAGGCATGTATCGCATACAATTAGACGGTAACGAATACACGAAAAATAAAGAAATTGGGTTGCATTATCAGTTACACCGAGGCATTGGAGTACATCAAACCAAAGCGAATCAACTTGGTAAGCCGTTGCGGGTTAGTATATTTGTTGGTGGTCCACCCGCCCACACACTGGCGGCTGTGATGCCATTACCGGAAGGCATGAGTGAGCTGAATTTTGCCGGCGTACTGGGTAGCCGACGCTTTCGGTACGACTATCGGGACGGTTTTATGATCAGCACCGATGCCGACTTTGTAATAACCGGAGAGGTCTATCCGGGTGAGAACAAGCCGGAAGGTCCATTTGGAGATCATTTGGGCTATTATAGCTTGCAACATCCCTTTCCTGTCATGCGGGTGCATAAAGTGTATGCCCGGAAACAGGCCATCTGGCCATTTACCGTTGTTGGCAGACCACCCCAAGAAGACACGAGTTTCGGAGCCCTCATACATGCAATGACCGGCCATGCCGTTCAGCATGAAATCCCCGGTTTGAAATCATTACATGCCGTAGACGCAGCTGGCGTTCATCCGTTACTGTTAGCTATCGGCAGTGAGCGGTACACGCCATTTTTATCAAATACCCATCAAGCGCCGGCAGAATTGTTAACCATCTCCAACCGGATATTGGGTACCGGTCAGTTGAGCCTGGCAAAATACCTGTTCATAACAGACGACCCGGACAATCAACTCGATATCCACGACATCCCTGCATTTTTTAATCACGTACTTTCTCGGATCGACCTGAAACGGGATATGCATTTTCATACACAAACCTCCATCGATACATTGGACTATTCGGGCGAAACACTGAATAGAGGGAGTAAAGTTGTTTTTGCCGCCTCCGGTAAGCCCATCCGGACGTTATCGAACCATTTGCCCGATTTCTATCAACAGCTACGATTACCCAAACAAATCAAATTAATTTTGCCTGGCATCGTTGCCGTTGAATACAAGCCATACACCACCGCAGCGATGGCTGCCGAAGAGATCCGGGCATTGCTTGATGAGATACCGCCTGCTGCTGCCGTAAACCAACCGGTGATTTGGGTTCTCTGTGATGATGCGGCGTTTGTTGCGGCAACAGTCAATAATTTTTTATGGGTGACCTTCACCCGAAGTAATCCGTCGCATGATATCTACGGAAAAAATGAATCACACGAACATAAACATTGGGCTTGTGATGCGCCACTATTGATTGATGCGCGTATGAAGCCACATCATGCCCCGGCCGTTCTTATGTCCGAAGAGGTACTCGAAAAAACAGAACGAATATTTCAAAAAGGAGGAAGTTTATATGGAATCTAATAGACGGATCACTGGATCTTGGGTAGCTTTTGTTGTCTTTCTTGGAGTTATACTGCATGGTTGTGGTACACCTCGAAAACAGTCGACTCAAACAAGTACGGTTCAAGATGGAAAATCACTGCTTTGGGAAATCAGTAAACCAGGTGTTTCACATAAAAGTTATCTGTTTGGCACCTTTCATTTACTCTGTCGCAAAGACATTCAATTTTCTGAAAATCTCTTACAGGGACTGGCAGATTCCAAAACCCTTTACTTGGAGTTGGATCTGGAAGATCCCTCCAATGCAGTTGCTTTATTAAAAGGGATGAAGATGAGAGGTGATACGAGCATGGCAGACCTCCTCAGCCAACAGCAATACAATGCCTTATCTCGCTTTTTCGAAGACTCGGTACACATGGGTTTATCCATGGTCAAACAGATGAAGCCGGCGTTGTTGTCGGCTATGATCTATCCATCTATGATGCCATGTAAATCGGTCGTGGGGATGGAACAACTGTTGATGGCTGAAGCAAAAGAACGAACGATTCCGGTTAAAGGATTGGAGACCATTGCCGATCAAACAGCGGTGTTTGATCAGATTCCTTACAAAACCCAGGCAATGGAATTGATTCATATGATTGATAGCATCGTTCAATACAAAGGCTATTTCAATGACATGCTGGCGACTTATCTCAAACAAGATTTGAATGCCATTGAAGCCAGTTTTTCCAAAGAGCCGGGGTTTGACCAACAACGACCATTTCTGCTGGATAACCGAAATAAGAACTGGGTCAACAGCTTAAAAAATGTGTTACCAAAACAACCTGTTTTTATTGCCGTTGGAGCTGGCCACCTGCCCGGAAAAATGGGTTTGATTGATTTACTGCGGCAAGAAGGATATACGGTCAGGGCGATTGACAATACCCGAAAGCCCGCAAAATAAAAAGGACTAGCGGATCACCAGCTCTTGTATGATCGACTGACCGAGGGCCTCGTTCATTCGTTGGATAATGAGGGTTTTTTGATAGCGCAGTTCCTGTTTTAACGGCGCAACAGCGGTGGTAATAAACAACGTGTTTCCTTGTAATCGGATGGAATCGGTATACCCGGCAATCGTTTTGCCCATGGTCTCCAGCCAAATGTCTTCTATTTTAGCCGTGAGGAGGCCATTGCTCAGTCGGCTTTGCTTCATCAATTGCTGTAGTATTTCGCCAATGGATTTTTGTGACATGATTAGTTATGTGAAGATAATCCGAATCGATGATTATGACAGTAAGATGATTTCACCGTCGATCGAAAATCGCTCAAAACAGGCTTGTATACGCCCAGGATGTGTATCAGTAATAAACACTTGTGAATCTGGCCGCTCGGTAACCCATTGAATCAACTGGTTCATTCGTAATTCGTCCAGTTTTTCAAACACATCATCCAGCAAAAGAATAGGAGAGAATCCTTTGTGTTGTCGGATCCATTCGTACGCAGCCAATTTCAGCGAAAAGAGAAGTGATTTTTTTTGACCTTGGGATGCATGCGTCTTGAATGGTCTGTCGTCTATATCAAACTGGAGTTCATCTTTGTGAATCCCTGCATTGGTTCGTCCGGTTAGCACATCAATCCTCCGATTTTTTTTCAGTAAGTCGTCAAATGAATGCTCCTCTAATTTGGAATGATAATGTACACGAGTAAGTTCATTGGTTTTGCTAATGTGTTGATAAATCGACTTTAGCATTTCCGACAGTGGTTGAATGGCTTGTTTCCGATATTGGTATATCCGTTCACCGGGTAATACAAGCTGTTGGTCGAGTATATTGAATACCGTATCATCCACTGGCAGATGACCGTTCAGTGTTTTTAAATAGGCATGACGTTGCGAGAGAATTTTGGAGTATTGGATCCAGTGTTGAAGATAATCGCTGGTTGTTTGACCAAGGAGTCCATCTAACCATTTTCGCCGTTGTTCGCTGCCTCCGTTGATAATATCAATATCATCGGGTGTTATGATAACGGCCGGAAACTGACCAATATGTTGTGCGATCCGGTCATATTTGACCCCATTGAGCAATAGTTCTTTCTTACCCCGGTCACGTAAAACAACCACAACCTCAACGTCGGTATTCAGTTTTTCAAGAAGGGCATCCAGCCGATACCCGTCTTTCCCATATGTTACCACCTGGCTATCCTGACTGCTCATATAACTTTTGGAGTGACAGATACAGTACAAAGCATCGAGTAGCGTGGTTTTCCCAACACCATTGTTGCCGCAAATAGCCACAAACGGTTTATTGAAAGACCATTCGCGGTGAAGGTGATTTCGGAACTGGGTCAGACGTATGTGTTTTACCTTCAACATCCTGTGCAAGGTACGAACTAGCGGTTCGATTGGGCGCTTGAATCCCGAAGCCCTTGTTTATGAGATCATTAGCCTCCCAAAACCGGAAAGGTTAGCCTGAAATTGCTTTCATTTTTCAGGTGAAAATCAATATCTTCGCACCCAAAATTAGTTGGAATTGGCAAACAAGTTTTCAAAAGACACGTATCTGTACTGGTATGAACTCATGCTTTTACTTCGTCGATTTGAAGAAAAAGCGGGCCAGCTATATGGCATGCAAAAAATCCGCGGATTCTGCCATCTATACATTGGTCAGGAAGCAATCGCTGCGGGCTGTATGACCGCCACTCAACCCGACGATAAATTTATTACGGCCTACCGGGATCACGGACTAGCTTTGGCGAAAGGTATTTCGGCCAATGCCTGTATGGCCGAATTGTTTGGAAAAGCAACCGGTTGCAGTAAAGGCAAAGGCGGTAGTATGCACTTTTTCGGGGTCAACGAACATTTTTATGGTGGTCATGGCATCGTTGGTGCACAAATAGGTACCGGTGCAGGACTCGCTTTCGCTGAACAATACAAA
>JBJTXG010000089.1:0-6717 GCA_046082125.1 Ferruginibacter sp.
CTAGCTTCTCGTCGAATGTCATGGCACAAAGGTACGGCGGTCAGACAATACCATTGGCCTAGACTCAGCCCAGTCTGATTTCGCGAAGCCTCCAACCTAATTCCGTTTGATGCCAGTATAATGAAGTGCGAATGCTAACACCCCGGCCAACCCACTCCACAACAACCAAACAGGCCTGCGCCGAATGAACATTATGGATCATCGTATAACCATGTAGAGTATTGGCAGAAACCGTTTTCATTAAAAAAGCCATAACAGCCGTAACACCAGTAGCCCGCGGGGAGTCCTCCTCATACAATCGCACTTGCGGATCTATCATCGACTGAATCGGGGCGGTTTTTCGCTGTTGAAAGGCTTGCATCAATCGATCAATGGCCGGTTCGGAAGGGCGCATGGAGGTACCAATCAACAACAAGGTTATTGCGATCAGACGGTATTTCATATGTGCTTATTTAGGTGCATCTTCTGAGTGAACGACTTTCCGTATCCTTTATCGTACCAATCATTGGAAAGCTATTTTTTTAAGCTTTTTTTAAGCCGCACTATTGAAGTAGTTTTACATGGAATGATGGATTGGTAAACCAACGTGTCATCATTTTCCGATCACCGAAATAAACACCATGAAAGCAACGCGCGTAATACTGATGATTATGGATGGGTGGGGCCTGGGCAAGGTCCACGCACGAGACGCCATCCAACATGCCAACACTCCGTTTGTAACCAGTTGTTATGCCAACTACCCCCATACGACCCTCGTAACCTGCGGTGAAGAAGTAGGACTCCCCGCCGGCCAAATGGGCAATAGTGAGGTCGGTCACCTGAATCTAGGTGCGGGCCGCATCGTATATCAGGAGCTCGAACGAATCAATGTGGCTATCCGTAACGGATCATTTGCCGAAATGTCCGCCATCCTGCAGGCCATCGACTACTGCAACCAACATCAAAAAACACTTCACCTGATCGGACTGGTCAGTGACGGCGGCGTGCATGCGCACATAAACCACCTCAAGGCCATTCTCAGCGTTTGTCAGGAAAAACAAGTAAAGCGGGTACTTATTCACGCCTTCACGGATGGACGTGACACCGATCCCAAATCCGGTCTTGGTTTCATTCGGGATTTGGTAGCGCATACCCAAAAAACCACCGGAGATATCGCAACGATTACCGGTCGTTATTATGCAATGGACCGCGATAAGCGCTGGGAACGCGTCAAAAAAGCATATGACGGACTCACGGCCGGTGTCGGACAAAAAAGCACCGATCTGGAAAAAAGTATCGAAGCAGCTTATGCTGCGGGTATCACCGACGAGTTCATTGAACCCATCATTAATGCCAACATAGCCGACCCACGCATTCATGAAGGCGATGCGGTATTCTGTTTTAATTTCCGTACGGACCGCTGCCGGGAAATTACCGAGGTACTAACCCAGCAGGCTTTTCCGGATCAGGCCATGCACCCATTGACGCTGCACTATACTACCATGACGGAATATGATCAATCATTCCGAGATGTTCACGTAGTTTTTCAAAACGACAACCTGACCAACACCCTTGGCGAAGTGCTTAGCCATGCCCACAAAACACAATTGCGAATTGCCGAAACAGAGAAATACCCACATGTCAGTTTCTTTTTTAGTGGCGGCCGTGAGTTGCCCTTCGAAGGTGAAAACCGCATCATGATTCCATCACCCAAAGTAGCAACCTACGACCTGAAGCCGGAGATGAGTGCTTCCGAGGTGGCCGCTGCCGCCATCCGCGAAATGAAAGAAAAAACACCCGATTTCATTTGTTTGAATTTTGCCAATGTGGACATGGTTGGACATACCGGTGTTTGGGAAGCCATTGTCAAGGCCGTGGAAACCGTTGACCAATGCGCCCAACAAGTCATTGAAACGGCCCTTCAAAAACAATACACGGTTCTGCTTACGGCCGATCATGGTAATGCGGATGTGGCGATCAATGAAGATGGTAGTCCCAACACAGCTCACTCAACCAATCCGGTACCATTGTTTTTAATTGATACAACACGACAAGGAACCCTAAAACCCGGGAAATTAGGAGACATCGCCCCAACGGTTCTCTCTATGTTGGGCCTTCCGATTCCGGCCGAAATGACCGGCAAGGTATTGGTAGAGCCATAGTTCGAACAGGATTTTAACCATTGGAATCACCCCCGTCATGAATCGGTCAATATCTTTGCAGGATGAAACGAATTTATTTTTCCATGTTGTTGCTGTCGTTTTTTGGGATTTCCTGCTCGTCGGATGAGCAATCATCCGGTCAGCCTGATTCCGATGGACCGGTTTCTTTTTTCCCGGTAAACCGTTTTTTTCTGGGTGAGATTGAGGATATTAAAAAACGAGGACTTAGCCCCGTTTGTAAAATCACCGTTAATGGTAAAACCGATTCCACTTGGCTGAAACACGAACAAATGCACCTCGCCTGTGCTGACTTTCTTCAGCCGGCCATCGACTCATCAGCGCTATCACCCTATTTCCGGGAAACCACCTTTTTGGATGAAACCATCCAGGCGCTTACGTTGGATACTGAGCCCAAAGCTGTGACTATTCCAGACAGTATTCCCTGGACGGGCTGGAGTGTATATGTAGACCCGAGCACGCAGAATGTCAAACGCATTTTACTAACCAAAAAAGCCGGCACTAATAAGGAAATGCTACTCACTTGGATTACAGGAAAATCATGTAAAATACAGGTTATCAACAAAGAGCCCGGCATAACCAATCCTATAGAAAAAGAGACCAGCATCCGCTGGGATTTCTGACACCCCCTTGCTCAGTTCATGGAAAAAAAAAGGTTCTTATGTATTGCCCCCACCCTGCCTGACAGTCCGGGTATTTACAAATATTATGACCGAGAGAATCAGTTGCTTTACGTTGGCAAGGCCAAAAATCTAAAAAAAAGAATCAGCAGTTATTTTCTTGGAAAAACAGACAATGCCAAAACAGCAGAGCTGGTTCGAAAAATTGAATCTATTGAATGGGCTGTGGTAGATGATGAAGCCGATGCATTTTTTCTTGAAGACTCACTTATCAAACAATATAAGCCACACTATAACATACGGCTGAAAGATGATAAGACCTATCCGTATCTCGTTATTCGTAAAGAGCCATTCCCAAGAGTTTACATCACTCGGCGAAAAAAACAAGACGGCTCTATGTATTTTGGGCCATATACATCCACACAAAATATTCAGGAGATACTCACCTTTGTCAAATCAATGTTTCCACTGAGAAGTTGTGCCCTTCGACTTACTGAAACCAATATCCAAAAAAAGACATTTAACGTATGTTTAGAATATCATCTGGGCAACTGCAAAGGACCCTGTGAGGGTTTACAAAGTCGCGATGACTATGATGCTGGCATCCAGCGATTGCAATCCATGATCCGCGGCGATGTTCGACCGCTGACTGATCATTTGAAAAAAGAAATCAAAGCATGTGTGTCCACATTAGCATTCGAGCAGGCGGCACAATTACAAACAAAGCTAGATCAATTGCAGGCTTATAAAGCCAAATCAACCGTGGTTAATATGCGAACAGGCACCGTGGATGTGTTTTCACTCATTACGTCGGGCAATCGGTCATTTGTAAACTACCTGGCTGTGTTTGACGGCCGCATCATCCATTCGAAAAACAGCGAACTCATCCAACACCTAGACGAAAGTCCGGCGGCTGTTTTAAACCATGCAATGGCACAACTGCGGGCAAGCTACAACAGTACGGCGCAAGAGATTATTGTACCATTCGACAGTCAGTTTCCAGACAAGCAGATTCGATGTGTGGTTCCCAAAACAGGCGAAAAGAAAAAGCTGCTCGATTTATCCGAAAAAAATGCCCGTTCGTTTCAGGAGTCCGTGTTAAAAAAGCGAATATTTGACGTAAATACGGCGACGTCTGCAGCCAGCGATATTTTGGCGGAGCTTCAAAAAAGTATCCGGCTGAAAGAACGTCCGGAACACATCGAGTGTTTTGATAACTCAAACATACAAGGTGCGTTTCCGGTAGCCGCGATGGTTTGCTTTAAAAATGGTCTTCCGGAAAAAAAGGAATACCGCCATTATAATATCAAATCAGTAACCGGTATTGATGATTTTGCTACGATGCGTGAAATCGTTTATCGTCGTTATCATCGACTCATACAGGAAAACAAACCACTACCCAATCTTGTAATTATTGATGGTGGTAAAGGACAACTGAACGCTGCCTGCGAGAGTTTACAGTCGCTGGGCATTTACGGCCGATTTGCCATTGTTGGTCTTGCCAAAAATTGTGAGGAACTTTTTTTCCCGGGCGACCGGGATGCTGTGCGTCTGGATTGGAACAGCGATGTTTTATCCTTGATTCGGCGTATTCGGGATGAAGTGCACCGGTTTGGCCTTCGGTTTCATCGTGATCAGCGCAGCCGAGGGTTTAAAAGTGATTTTCTAACCAATATCAAAGGTATTGGTCCTGAGACAGCAGCGCAACTACTACGAAAATTCAAATCAGTAGGTAAAATCAAAACGTTGTCGTTTGATATTTTATCGAAGGAAATCGGTATCCACCGCGCTCAGTTGATCTTCCAGAAATTGCATGGGGCCAAATAAAAAGCGCCCCGAAAACGGGACGCTTTTGAAAAAAAACTTACATCGAATACTTAGTAACTCCAAACGTTTTGTTCGGCATTATGAATCTTATTCTTGATTTCATCGCCCTGGTAAAGCTGAAGCATGGTGTTATTTCTCAAACCGGGAATATCTTCTAAACGAACATTACGGGCGTTGTCGCCGGAATACTTATAGATTCTTCCGGAGAACATCCGATTTTCGAAAAGTTCTTCCCAGGTCATGCCTACACCAAAATTCTTTGCGTTGTATACCTGATAGGTTGAAAAGATAGGGCGAAGATCAGGATAATAGATCCAGAAAATCTCTTCAACACCCAATTTTTGACCAGTACTTTGTACTATCACATCTTTCACCGGTGCGATGCCTAGAATCCGCCAAAACAAGCGGGAGCTTTCGCGATCAAACACCACTTCTTCTTTAATGCGAAAACGGTAGAATGAATCGAGGTTTACTTCCGGACGCATTTTTTTGGTGGTCGTTTGTCCAAGTGAATCGGTAATAGTTACATCAATCTCATCCCCTAACAACTTTTTGGCGATCTCATCCATCGTCAATGGGGTCGTAAAACGATCATCCAGGTTTGAAAAAGCAGTAATCCCTTTTGTACTATCAGCCAACGCTTGCATCAAGATGGAAATAAAGCGCTGGTTACCATTATCTGCATCTGCCGGATTTAGGAAAGGCAAATTGATTTTTTCACGGGCATCTATCTCTCTCCAGATACGGTGGCGGAAGACTACGTCATCAGCACGTAGATGCTCGTATGCGAGTGGTGTGCGGTCACGCAGGGGAGACACTTCATTCACTGCCGCATCGGGCCGTTTAGACTGTAGGATTTTTGAGATAGGCAGGCTATCTTTTTTTACCTCAGCAGGAGCGGCAACCGTGGTAGGCTGGGCAGGCTGTACATTGGCGGTCGATGATCGATTGGTCGATCGTCTGGTTGACCGGCGACGTTGGGCATCAGCCTCTGAGGCCAGCACCAGGAAAAGGGCCAAACCCAACATCGAGCGGAGAATGAATGCGTGATTCATAGTTGTACTTTTTAATAAAGTGTATAGGCTTTGGATTCGATGGTACGAACACCATCAGGTCCTTGTACTTTAATATTATCAAATGTTACAGCGGATCCGGGCATGCAACGGTTCAATTCAGCACTGATCGCAGACAAGTTGTTTCCGGAAATTGATTTGGTAACTACGTTTGGAAATCCGGCACCGGAGAAGTAAACAGTGGCACTCACTACGTTGAAACGAAGATCAAAGTCGAAACCATCACCCATGTCGGCACGACAATACGACTGGCTTTTCATTTCAACAGATGGAAGGCGGGTTTTACCGCTGCCAATCTTGAATACCGGATCAGGAATCCGCTTTACACGGAATGTGAAATCGCCTTTTTTTCCGTCGGCTGTAACTGAGATGACAGCATTTTGTCCGATCGCACTTGGACGAACAATGCGTTTCTCATTCGAACCAGACAGAGAACAACCGCTTCCGGAGACAGATGTTTTATCCCATCCGGATGGAGAGCCGATGGTGATTGGATTATCTACTCCGTAGTAGAATACGTTCATTTTATCGGCCATGACCGCGGCTACGCCAGGTGTACCAACGGTGTATTTAACAACTTGATTAACTACTTGATCTTTACCGTCCTGGTCTTTGTATTTTACGGTTACATTCACTGACTGCTCGCCGGAACCATTGACAGGAATTGTTTTCAAAGCTTTGCCGTCAGGTCCGATCGGAACGCTCGATCCGCCAATTGTAACTGTTGGAACGACGTCGCTGGAGTAGGCTCCTAAACCTGCCGTGATATCAATGGTTTGACCGGGCATAACATAGTTGGAGCTTTGTCCAACCAGCGCCGCGAACTTGTCAAACTTGATTTTCACTTTTCCTAATTGCTCTGCAGATAAATTGAGTGCTTTGTTCTCTACATTTCGGATATCGTTTTGGAACTTACTCAGAATTGTCAGTGCTGCAACCGTTGGTGTCATATGGAAATAGAAATGCTCAAAATCCAACTCATTTTTTCCATCTTTGGATTTGATTTTATCTTCTGCCGAAAGGGGAAAGTTAGCTGCC
>JBJTXG010000090.1:0-3039 GCA_046082125.1 Ferruginibacter sp.
ATATCTTGGCGATCTTCCGGCACATGATGCAAAACCGAAGCTAGCATCACCACATCAAAACAGTCATTATCAAAGGGTAAACCATTGGCACCCTGCACCTGATAACGGGTACGGGAAGACGAACAGCTTCGAGCCACCTCGATACTGCTAGCCGAAGGATCGATACCATCCAGGTGCCAATTCGGAAACAGGCGTTCGAGGTATTGATCGACCAACCCATCCCCACAACCCAGATCCAGAAAACGGAGCGATTGATTTTTTTCGTATAGTCGGAGCTGTTCCGCTTTGAAACGAGCGAAGTAGGCAGAATCGGCGCCGGACAGACGCACATTGGCCGAATGCAACGATCGGTAATCCGAAGCAAACGCATCAAAATCAGTAGGCTGTTCAGGCTGCATTTCTGGTGAATGCCGTACATTTGGCACTCATGCAAGATAACCGAAAAAAGAGATCAAACCGAATTACACCAAAGGCTGTACTAGTCTTGTTTGGATTGATGATACTGGCATATTTTCCGGTATCCAGTTTTATGTTTTTTTTGAAAAATGATGCGTTTCATGGCTACTTTCCAGTGCGCTATTATTTCAGCGAAGCAATACACACGAATATCACTCCGTGGTGGAACCCCTACATCAACTACGGGCTGCCGCAATATGCCGATATGAACAGCGGTTTCTGGAGCCCAATCACCTGGCTGATCGGAAGCACCGTGGGTTATAACGCCTATTCATTTACTATGGAGTTTTTACTCTACCTGTTTTTGAGTGGTGTTGGTATGTTTCTGCTTTGTCGGTCGTTTTCATTCACAAGAACCGTTTCCTATATATGTGGGTTTGCCTTCATGTGCAGTGGATATATGGTTGGCCATTTACAACATCTAAATTGGCTCAGTGGGGCCGCGTTCCTGCCTTGGTGTATTTGGGGTTACCATATGCTGCTGTTCAAGTTTAGTTACAAAAATGCGGTACAGTCGGCGCTTCTATTTTACATGCTTTTATCATCTGCACATCCCGGACTCATTATCGGCTCACTTTATTTTTTCATTGCCTACTCCGTTTTTCATTTTGTACAGAAAAAAAAGGAGGACGGTCCGCAATTTTCACCGGGGTCATTTATTCGAAAGCATTTGTGGATGATTGGTGTTCTGATTATTATTTCGCTGGGATTGATCATGGGATACGCCGATATTATCCCGTACATGACCAGGGGAACGGCCGTTACCACTTCATCGACCAGTAACCCGTTTACGGTTCAAAGCGCGTTGTCTTTCCTCTTGCCGTTATCAACAACCCAGGCAGACGGTTTCTTCCAAACCGACATCTCAATGCGAAACGGATACATCGGTCTGTTGCTATTACTTTTCATCCTTCCGGCGGTTCGTCAGCGAAAGCATCCCGTTCAACATTTCCTAATGTATGCATCCATCGCTTTTATACTGCTTTCAATGGGCGGGTACCTGCGGTATGTAACACAATTTCTTTTTCCATTGTCAGGGTATGTTCGCATGCCGGGAGAATTCATGGTTTTTGTCATTTTCGCTCTGATTCTGGTTGCCGGTTTCACACTCAATGATTTTATCCGCGATGGTCAACATTTCAGTTCGGAGTATCGTAAAATAGTAACTGTATTCCAATCGATTTTGATGCTTGCGATGGTTGCCGGAATCATTGGCGCTATCGTTACACAGCAGTCCATTTTGTTCAGTCTTGGCAAAGCGCTCGGCGCTCCGTCTTTCTCCGGCAAGTTCAAAGCCCTGGTGGATGGCATTCAATTCTGGGATGCCCTCTGGCTACAGGGATTGATTCAGTTAATCCTCATCAATGAGTTCGGTGGCGCACTAAAACAAAAGAGCTACCAAAAACTGATCCGTATATGCGCGATCGATCTGGCATTAGCCACCTTGTTGCATGTACCATTTACCGGGGTTGGTAAAAACTCGGTTGCGAACGTGCAGTATGCCATAAAAAAATTACCTGAAGGTATACCAAAACCGATGTTGGAACCCATTGAACAACTCAACGCTGTAGGAGCCGGGAGATACAGCTCGTTACTGGGTAATCAAGGGTATTATCAAAAACAAATTGGATTTGTGGAAAAACCGTTTTATCCGGTTGAATTGAAAACATCAGCCGGTATCTATGATGATGACAGCAGTTTATATTGCACGAAGCCTTTCTTGTTTTCAACCGGCGGCATACCATCTGATAGTATTTACATCAAAAACTTCAAAGGAAATTATATCGAATTGATTATAAATAGTCCCCGCACCGACACGATCGTTTTTCAGCAAAATATTTATCCGTATTGGCGAGTGGTGGTCAACGGAGAGGTCCGTAAACCAATATCATACAATAAAGTATTTAATGCTGCGGTCATCAAACCAGGCCGAAATGATTTGAAATTCAATTTCAATCCAACAGGCATCACGGCTGTTTTTCAGTTTTGCCGATACGCCTTTTTGATTTGTCTGTTGTATTGGGTGATCATGCTTTTCAGACGGCCCTTCCCTTGATGGCATGGGCGACCGCCTCATCCATGATACGTTCTGCATAGGGTTTTGAAACCGCATTCAACGCTTCCGTTTTTTGCTGAATGAGGTCTTTATCTTCCATCGTGATGGCTAATTGCAGCGCCTGCATGGCGGCCGCTGTATCAAGTAACTCCTGCGGCTGTATAGAAGATGCATGTTTGTGCAGAAATGTTTCGGTTGTTTTCAATAGTTGCTCCGCCTCGGTTCGCGCCTCGGTCAGTGCACGTAAACGAATATCATCCTGCGCATGATGAATGGAATCCAGCAGCATCCGCTCTACCTCTGCATCAGTCAATCCAAACTGGGGCTTTACTTCGATGTGCTGTTCAATACCACTTCGCAATTCTTTGGCACGAACGGTGAGAATGCCATCGGCATTAATGAAGAAAGCTATATCTACTTTGGCCATCCCGGCCGGCATGGCAGGAATACCACGTAGATTAAATTCTGCCAGTTTTCGGTTATGCATCACTAAATCACGCTCTCCCTGAAATACGCTGATCCGCATG
>JBJTXG010000091.1:0-7182 GCA_046082125.1 Ferruginibacter sp.
AAAGGAAAAGAGAAGGGAGAGAGGGAAAAAGGGGGGGGAAAAGAGAAAGGGGAAAGAAGGGGGGGGAGAAGAGACGCGGGGGCGTTCTCAAGAAATCCACAGGGAGTTACAATAACGATGTTATGGTCTTTTTGATGACTTTCATGTACAACCGCAATATTATTGGCCCGCAGCTGACCACTCAGCACTTCACTGTCGACCATGTTTTTACTGCAACCCAGTGTAATAATATTGACTTTGTCTTTCAGACGAGTTTTTGATTTCATGGATACCGGCAAAGGTACGCTACCAGGCGAAAAGAATATCGTGCAGCTAAAATGGAATAGCTGGGCAAAAGATGTAGTTTCGCGGCATGAATGAAACCGGAGCACGCGTCATTCGGGTGGCCTTGCTGGATTTGTATGAAGGCGCGGTCAACCAGGGCATGCGGTGTATCCGCCAACTGGTGTATGCCTACGGCGAACAAGCTGGCTTGACAATGGTACTGGATGAGTTTGACGTCCGCCGGGAATCGATATTACCCGGAACAGATTATGATGTCTATATCTCTAGCGGCGGGCCGGGCAGTCCATTGGAGAGCGAAGGGTCGGACTGGGAGAATCGTTATTTTGATTGGATTTCGGCCCTGTTGCTATATAATCAGTCGGCTACGATTAAAAGACATGTGTTATTCATTTGTCATTCATTTCAACTCGCTTGTCGCTATTTCGATGTGGCATCGGTCAACAAACGAAAAAGCACGGCCTTCGGTGTTTTTCCTGTACACGCATTAGCCGAGGCAGAAAGTGAGCCAATTTTTGCACAACTAGGCGATCCATTTTATGCGGTAGACAGTCGCGATTATCAAATTACACAACCCAACCTGCATCGCATCGTGGAAATGGGCGCGCGTATTCTAGCCATCGAAAAAGCACGCCCGCACGTGCCCTACGAACGAGCCATCATGGCCATCCGTTTCAACGACTGCATGATTGGCACGCAGTTCCACCCGGAAGCCGATGCAGTGGGCATGTTGCAATACTTGCATGATGACACTCGAAAAAAAATGGTGATCGAACAGCACGGATCCGACAAATGGGAATCGATGGTAGAACAACTCAACGATCCGGATAAAATTTTGCATACCTACGCAACCTTCATCCCGAATTTTATTACACAGGCCATCCAAACCGACCCAATGAACAGCTACTAGTTAATTACGGTGACTGATTTTCGTTCACCATCCTCTCCGCGAACTTGTATGACATACATTCCGTTGGGCCAACGATTCCAGGGTACTGATGATAATGTAGTAAGGCCAACATTCACTGGTTGTTCGAAAGACCACAGCCGTTGTCCGTATGTATTATAGATGCTAACGGACACTCGTTGCTGGATGGACGAAGTAATGCGAATCACACTTTGTGATTGTACCGGGTTAGGTGAAATGGTTACATCCAATCGGCCACCACGAATGATTGGTTTACACGTTCCTTGTTGAGGCATATGACGGTCTAGCCAGGCCAGCCGTTGCTGAAGCCATTGCTTTAAAGAGGCAATTTCGCCCGGATAGTCCGGTGGAATTGGCTGCGGATTGGGCCATACATAAACGCCCAAAATAGGCCATCGAACAAAATGCCTGGTTCGCGCTTCCGCGGTGAGTGTACTAATCGAATCGATGATTCGAAACAAATTGGTTTCATGCAATACCGTTTGTCGGAGCGCTTTCCAATGACAATACAGCGTATCGCTGAAAATACTGTCTTCGCGAACGATATCGTACCAAAAACGAGGAATCAAGCCAGCCGCCTGACCCTGACAAACCGTATTAAAATCAAGCGCCCATCCGACTGTGTTATTGCCATCGCAATAGTTTGCATTCCGAAAGGCTATATCAAAATCCCATACTGGGCCAGCTTTGATTTTGCTGTTACGCGAATCTTTATCCTTGTGAAAATAGGTACTGAGGCGATAGCCGTCGACATTTTTACTTAATTCATCGATAATGTGATAGTCAGCAAAGGAGCCATAATCAATCAACGATCCAAGTCCGTTCACCGGATTATCGCGGTCGGGTGATGCCGCTTTCTGTTCGAAGGCATCCACTACCGATTTCAGGTATTGTTGCTGGGGAATCGTGATGGAATCCGGTTTGGGGTACACGAATGACCATTGACGTACGCCTCCGTCTGTTGCATAAGGCACCGGCACTGAGGAAAACCAACCGTTCGGCTCTTTGTCAATACTAAAAATATAGCCGCCGGTAAGCTCGTCGCCCTGATTATCGGTGCTTTGCAGCGTTGCTAATGACAGCCGGCCATTGGTTCGTTTGATTTTTTCCATGAGTACGTAGATGCCCCGATAATTTCCATTGATGACTACCTCCACATAACGACAACGAGGCGCCCAATGGCCCATTGATCGCGATAACGTATAGGCGAGCACGTTATGCATCAACGTTTTGTCGGTATAGGGAGCATATAAAACCCAGTCGCTGTCCTCCGGCATCCCAAAAAGTGATTGATCCAGATCTTGTCCGGCCGCATCCTGCAATTCGATGTTATAGCTTTTCATTGGAAAGCCACTGGATGATTGTCCCCGAATTTCGATCCCTGCTTTCCCATTGAAATGCAGTGGCGGATCGGTTACCTGATTTCTGATCCCCTCCCCATTAAATATGATGCGGAAATCAACCCGGATTTTGACATTGTTTTGAATGGTTTGACTATTGGTATTTATAAGCAGTATTGGCAAATCGGAAGACATCAAGGTTTGTGCATAGATGGGCATTCCCACAAGCATAAACATGAGCAATAGACACAATCGAAATCGCATATGCAAATAATATGGATTTGAAATTACAGGAATCCGGTGATTCCGTGCGCATTTTTGTATTTTCGCGATCAAGCAAACCGAACTCCGAATCGACCAATCATGGAACTCAGCAAGAACTTTGAACCAACGGCTATTGAAGCAACCTGGTATGAGCACTGGATGAATAAAGGCTATTTCAGCAGCACGCCGGATCACCGAGAAGCCTACACGATTGTAATGCCGCCACCCAATGTAACCGGCGTATTGCATATGGGTCATTGTTTGAATAATACCATTCAGGATATTCTGATTCGCAGAGCCCGAATGGAAGGCAAAAATGCCTGTTGGGTACCCGGTACCGATCACGCCTCCATCGCTACTGAAGCCAAAGTGGTTGGTATGTTACGTGAACGGGGTATCGCCAAATCATCGCTGAGTCGGGAGGCCTTCCTGGATTATGCCTGGGAGTGGAAAGAGAAATATGGTGGTATCATCCTGCAACAACTCCGTAAACTGGGCTGCAGCGCCGATTGGAACCGGACAACCTTTACCATGGATCCGCATTATTATGATGCCGTGATCGATGTGTTTATCGCATTGCATCAACAAGGACTGATCTATCGCGGCAAACGTATGATTCACTGGGATGTGAAAGCCCTGACCGCGCTGAGTGACGAAGAAGTGGTCCGAAAAGAAACCAAGCAAAAACTGTATTTCCTCAAATATTTCATAGAAGACAATGATGACTTCATCACTGTCGCTACCGTCCGTCCTGAAACCATCATGGGCGACACAGCTGTTTGTGTACATCCGGATGATGAACGATACAAACACTTACACGGAAAAAAAGTAATCGTGCCGCTGATCAATCGGCTGGTGCCGGTCATTGGGGATGATTACGTGACGATGGAATTTGGTACCGGCGCTCTGAAAGTAACACCGGCCCATGACACCAACGATTACATGCTTGGTCAAAAACATGGCCTCGACATTATCGATGTATTCAATGACGATGGCACCATGAGTGCCGAAGCCCAACTGTATATTGGAGAAGACCGGTTTGCCGTTCGTAAGAAAATAGCCGTTGAACTGGATGAAAAAAATTACCTGATCAAAACAGAGGAATATACCAGTGAGGTGGGTTATAGTGAGCGAACCGATGTGGTGGTTGAGCCCCGGCTAAGTATGCAATGGTGGTTAAACATGAAAGACCTGTCGGCACCGGCCCTGGAGGTTGTATTGAAAGAAGAGATACAGTTCTTTCCGCCCAAATTCCGGAATATTTACCGGCATTGGATGGAAAATATCAAAGATTGGTGCATCAGTCGTCAGCTCTGGTGGGGCCAACGTATTCCTGCCTGGTATGATACGCAAGGACGGGTCGTAGTAGCCAAAAAGGAAGAAGAGGCATTCATGGCTTTTGAACAGCAACACGGGTATCGACCCGATACGCTTAAACAAGATGAAGACTGTCTGGATACCTGGTTCAGCAGCTGGCTCTGGCCATTTGAGGTATTTAAAGGATACAGCGATTCCAACCAATCGGAATGGTCTTACTATTACCCCACGCAAACGCTGGTGACGGGTCCGGATATCATCTTCTTCTGGGTTGCCCGCATGATCATGGCCGGGCTTCATTTCAAACAGGAAATTCCCTTTAAAGAAGTTTACTTTACAGGCACGGTGCGCGACAAGATGGGTCGTAAGATGAGTAAGAGTCTGGGTAACTCCCCTGATTTGTTGGCGTTGATTGATCAATACGGTGCCGATGCAACGCGTTTTGGTATCATGATAGCGTCTCCGGCCGGTAATGATATTTTGTTTGATGAGGCCGCCCTTGAACAAGGACGTCATTTCAATAACAAAATGTGGAATGCGCTGAAGCTGATCAAAGGTTGGGAAGCGAGGGTTCATGATTCAACCGTTGCGAATAGCGAAGCGGTGCCATTTGCGATAAACTGGTTTGAGCAACGATTGGCGAAAGCCTCCAAGGATGTTGAACTATTGATGCGTCAGTTCCGGTTGAGCGAAGCTCTCAAATACCTGTATTCGCTGATCTGGGACGATTTCTGCAGTTGGTATCTTGAATGGGTGAAACCGGGCTTCGAGATGCCCGTATCAGCTTTTGTTTTGAACAAGACCATTGCCTTTTATACCGAGCTGATGCAATTATTGCATCCATTCATGCCATTCGTCACGGAAGAGATCTACCAACGGCTTGAGGATCGGGACATTGACTTATGTGTTCGTACGCAACCAAAAATAGAACAATCGGCTTCCGACATCATCTTATCCGAAGGTGCCTTGTTGCAGTCATTCATTACGGCCATCCGGGATATCCGTAATAAACAACAAATAAAACCTAAAGAGCCCATTGACATATTCATTCAATCCGATGTGCCTGCACTGATCGACCGTATCCAAATGATACTCCAGCAACAAACCAATGCACAGTCGATAGCAATGACTTCAGCCAATATCGAAGGTGCTTTTACAACTGTAGTTGATGTTCATACTTGTTATATTATTTCATCACAGCCGGTAGATGCCGCAAAACAACGGGAAGATCTGGAGAAAGAAATGGTCCATCTTGTTGGCTTTTTGGGCAGCGTTGAAAAAAAACTGAGCAATGAACGTTTCGTCCAACAAGCTAAGCCAGAGGTTGTAGCCCTCGAGCAAAAAAAACGATCCGATGCTATTGAAAAAATAGACCGTATTCGTCAACAACTGGATCGTCTTTAATGATAAAGCGAAAATGTTCTTTACGTTCTGTTAATTTGTTTCGGCATTAAAAACGGCATTGTACTTTTACGATCAACAAAATATGTAGCTATGATCAGACCTGCCCTCTTTCTATGTTGTCTATTCTGTATTACGTTAAACCATGTTCATGCTCAGGCGAAAACTTCAAAGACGCCAAAGACAAACACTAAAAAGTTCCCGGTTTTAAAAGCGTGCATAGGCACGTTTTGTGATTCATCCAACATGAGCAAAGAACAACTGAAAGCAATCATCGGAGCCTCGCTTCGCGTCACCGATGAAAAAAACAATAAATACAGGGTGGTTAGTTATTATGTCCGGTACAATAAATGGGCTCAGTTGGTTAATGAACAGACCGGCGAAATCAAACGAGGAAAAGAGGATAAGATTGAAATGATGCACACGACACCCTTGCCGGCCAAATATCAGAACTGGATAAACGAGGGACTGCAAGCCGGAGAGATTGTTGAATTCGTAAACATTTTGGTAACCGATACGAAAGGTCTTAACTATTTCGCTCCAAATATTCGATACATCATTCAATGAGCCAGATTCGTGAAGCCGGCTTGCATGACATTGAGGTGATCATAGGTATAGCCCGCAAAACATGGCCGGTATCCTACAAACAAATGATTACGACAGAACAGATTGAGTACATGCTTGGGCTTTTTTACACTAGACAAAGCCTGATAGAACAGATGCAGGTTTTGAATCATCGCTTTTTTCTTTGTTACGATGAACACCGGCAGTACAACGGCTTTTTGTCGGTTGGTTTAGAGGATCGCGAAGCGCATCAATTTAAAATCCACAAGTTGTATGTTCTACCAGAAAAACAAACCGCTGGCATTGGTAAACAGTTGTTGAAGCATTGTTTCTCTCACGTACAAGCGGACGGCGGCCATTCCATTGTTTTGCAGGTAAACCGTCAAAATAGCGCCGTTTCATTTTACGAGAAAATGGGATTCTCCATTTGGAAATCTGCCGATTTTGATATTGGCTCAGGGTTCTCCATGAATGACTACATCATGCGACTGGATCTGCCTTCAACCTGATCAACCAACCAGTTGTCATCACCAAACCAGCTGATGCGATTGTTTGATAACTCCCATGACAAATACACTCTGAATTTGTCCCATATTTTCAATCAAACTGAGTTTATTCACGTGAAAATCGTAGTAACTATCCATATCACTGGCCACCACCTTCAGCATAAAATCAAATGAGCCACTGATGTTATAGCATTCCACGACTTCATTGAGTTGATGGATAGATCGGATGAATTTGGAGCCCGCCGTCTTGCTGTGTTCTTTCAGCGACACATAGCAAATCACCGTCAATCCCTGCCCTACTTTGGCCGGATCAACCAACGTGGCATACTGCCTGATGAATCCATCCCGTTCGAGTCGCTTGACACGGTCATGCACAGGCGTCGTGCTTAAATTTACGGACTCGGCAATTTCTTTAACCGTAATGCGGGCATTTTGCTGCAAGAGTTTCAGTATCTGCCAGTCCGTTCGGTCCAGCCCTTCTGGCAGCTTGTTTTTTTCTTTATTTTCTGATTTAATAGGCATATTTTAGTTATTTTTCCTGCTAATTTAGTTTTTTTAATATTATTTTCCTTTATTTTAA
>JBJTXG010000092.1:0-2963 GCA_046082125.1 Ferruginibacter sp.
ATGGCATCATTCCATTCGCCAATGAGTTCCATGATCGCATATCCGTCATCGTAATCGACAAAGATAATTTTGCAGAACAGGGTACGTGACCCGAAATTATCCCATTGCGGATGGATGTAGAAATTGTAGATGGTTTGCGAAAACTCAAACTCACTATGCTCCTGTTGATAAAAGGGGGATTGTGGATCTTCTTCCGACAGATACAGATGACGCCAGTTATAATAGGGCTCGATGTCGTGCATGATTACTGATTCGAACATGAAGATAAAAAAAGAGGCTGCACCGGGCAGCCTCTTTTCAAAACAATTTTTTTTTGCTTATTGCACAACAACCTTTTCGTTTAATACGATGACGTTGTTTTCGTTAATCACTTTGACAATGTACACACCTCCGGTTAAGTTTTTGCTCAGGCTGATCCGCTCAGTTTGGGCACCATCACCGATGATACGCGTTGAGCGGGTAAGCACAATGCGACCAGCCAAATCTGCCACAACGACGGTGTAACGACCTTGCTCCATGTTTTCCAGCAGCACATTGAAATGACCATTGGAAACTGGATTCGGGAATACTTTGGCGTTAGCGGATGGTGTCACTACTGGCAGCTTGCTGTTGCTTAACTCATTGGCTTCTTTTTGAAGCAGCAAGTTGGCATTGGCGAAATCGGATACATTATAACGAACATCAGAACCTTCCATTTTAACCGCCTTACGGTCATTGATGTTCATCAAATAATATCCCTGAAATGTATTGGCACTGCCTAAAACCACTTCGCCGTTGTCATTCACTGCGGCGGCATTGGTGGTGTATCCGGCCGGAAGTCCTTCAATATGACCCATGAAAGTAGCTACACGAGTTGTTACATCGATTTTGAAGATGGCATGACTAGCCGAAATGACATACAATTTACCGAAAGCGTCGGCGATCATATCCCCACCCCAGCTGGAGCACTTGTTGTGAATAGACATGCCTGCGTTGGCAGGGTCATCAATCAGATTGCCCAACTGGCGAACAACCGGCTTTTTCCCCGTAGTAAAAGTGAAGAAATGGTTTCCGTCGTTGCTTAGCGCGTATCCGTTACCGTCAGCACCTATCACCATGCGGGTGATATTAGATGCTTCATCATTAGGATCCATGGTTTTAAATCCGGGGATGGACATTTTATAAAACTGAGGCGCATCACTGGAAAGATCCATCCAGCGAAGATCACCGACACGCATAGGCGCGAAGAACAATTTATTCGTGCGGCGATCAAAGGCGGCGGCGGCTACGAACGTGCCGGTTGGATATTCGGTTGAGCTGAACAAATCGGTGGGTAATCCGGTGCTGGTAACAGGCGACGTGCTGTTTTGCAAATCCAGGTTGGTCATCCGATAGGTATTATCGGTGCGTTGGAAAAGGGTTTTGGTTACTTGTCCGGTTGAAAGATCCACCTGGCGGATATTCATCCAAACAAAATCATTGTTACCATCTCCAGTGATGGCATAGGTGCTTCGGTTGTGTTGTGCATCCGCATGCATCACACCGGCAATAAGTAACGTGGAGAGTAAAAATTTTGTGTTCATACGTGGGTTCGTTTTTTAATTGTTTAACAATTTACACAATAAACAAATTCAAAACAAAGATATTCGTCGAAATGTTGTCATTGGGTTAAAATCAGGCATGCGTGTGATAACGGACCAGCCCGTCGACCGGCGTTTTCATAACCTGTCCAGCCTGCATGCCAGCCTCCTTCAAGGCATGGATCAACACATCCGAAAAGGCGGCTGCAATACTGCCTGTAGCATGAACGGGAAGTGACTGATTGTGTTGATAACGGGCAATATGACCATTTACAAAAGCACCAAAGGAGTCCCGAAGAATCTGCTCAACCTGTTCATCTCCCCTGTTTTCGGATAAAAACGGAGCAAAACCGGCTAAAAATCGGTTAGCCAATGGCTGTCGATAGACGCGATCAAGGATCATGTCTTTGTTTAATCCATAGCTATGGGCAAATCGTTCAGCCAATGTGGTATCCAAGTCGCCGTATAGATAGCGGGCCACGAGTTGCTTTCCTAAATAAGCCCCGCTACCCTCATCCCCCAACACATAGCCAAGTCCGGGGCGGTTTTGAGTGATGTGATTGCCGTCATATTCACAAGAATTGGAACCCGTACCCAGGATACAGGCTATGGCCGGTGATCGACCACAGAGTGCACGGGCTGCACCCAACAGATCATGTTCGACCGTTATGTTCGATGCTGGAAAAAGAACCGATAAACTTGATTTGATTTTTGTCGCATTCGATGCCGATGCACAGCCGGTGCCATAAAAATGAATTTGCTCCGGAAGTACATCCATACACTGCGGCTTCACCTGATCGTGCAAAATAGCCTGTATTTGTTGGTCGGAATGAAAGTATGGACTGATTCCTTCCGTTTTGAAACAGCGCACCTCGGTTGCATAAACCAATGCCCAGTCTGTGGTGGTAGATCCGCTATCGGCAATCAGTTGTATGGTCATGACCTGGGGCTTTCGTTGGTGTAAAGCATAAAGAAAATAAAATAATTTCAATTCTAATTGGAATTTGTTTGACGTGTACTTGAATCGTTTCGAAGGCCATTCTTTATTTTTGTACAAAATCGTGCATGCAAAACCGCTCACCCAAAACCTGGCTTCCCCTGTTATTGTCAGTTACCCTCGCCATTGGTATGATCATTGGCTTTACCATGCGCGACAATTTTCCGGGAGTGGCGTTTTTTGCTGGCAGGAAGTCCAGCCCGATCAAGGAAGTGTTGCAATTGATCGACGAGCGTTATGTGGATGATGTCGCGTCTAACAAATGGCAGGACTCCACACTCAATGCCATTTTGAATTCCCTCGATCCGCACAGTTTCTACATCACGCCCGACGAAATGTCGAAATACAATGAAAGTATCAGCGGACAATATTCCGGGATTGGTATTTCATTTGACATATTCAATGAC
>JBJTXG010000093.1:0-4403 GCA_046082125.1 Ferruginibacter sp.
TGCAGGCGGACAAGCAACCGACATTGAAATCACCGTAAACGAAATCCGTAAACTCAAACGCGAACTCTATGAAATTATCGCTAATCACACCGGCCAGGTGGTTGATAAAGTGGCCGAAGATTGCGATCGCGATTACTGGATGACCTCGGAAGAAGCCCGTCAATACGGACTCGTAGACGAAGTACTCACCCATAACCCACGCAAGGGCCTGAAAGATTAATAGCTAAAAAACGTTTATACTTATGTCATTGTTTAAAACACGCATGGAGGAAGAAGAATCTCCGGCCTCCGAAAATCCAATGGAGAAACTGATGAGCGGATGGAAATTCGATAAAAAGTTCATCGAACAACGCAAGATATTTCTATGGGGACCCGTTGATGACAAATCAGCCAAAGACATCACCGATCGCCTGCTTTACTTGGAAGCTATCGATCCAGGGAAGGAAATTACATTCTATATCAACAGTCCCGGCGGCCTGGTTACCAGTGGCATGGTTATTTACGACACGATGAAACTAATCAGCTCACCCGTTAGCACGGTATGTATGGGTATGGCAGCCAGCATGGGCAGTATCCTGTTAAGCGGAGGTGCCAAAGGAAAACGATTCATCTTTCCACATGGTGAAGTGATGATCCATCAGCCCAGTGGTGGTGGCAGGGGTACCTCAGCCGATCTCGAAATCATGGCCCTGCAAATGCAAAAAACCAAAGAAACGGGTGCCCGTATCTTGGCTGAAAATTGCGGACAAACATTTGAAAAAATAATGAAAGATTCTGAACGTGACTACTGGATGGATGCCAATGAGTCCATCGCTTATGGCATTGTAGATCATGTAGTTAACAAGATTTGATCGATCCTAAAATCAATTTTATTTGAAAACCTCTCCAATACGGGAGGTTTTTTATATTTCTGAAGATGCATAAAACCCTTGAAGCACGAAACTTTTATATCTTTGCAGCCTGACTTTTTTTATTGATACATTAATCGTTTTTCCATGGCAAAGCAACCGGTATTAAGTTGTTCATTCTGCGGCCGTTCGCGGGAAGAAGTAAAAATTCTGATCGCCGGTCAGGAAGGACATATCTGCGAACATTGCGTTGAACATGCCCGTGAAATCATCAGCCAGGAAATACCGGAGGAAAAACCGGCATATACACAATCGGCCACCGGAAAAATTAACATCCGAAAGCCGGCCGAAATCAAAAAGTTTCTTGACGAATATGTAATCGGTCAGGAAGAAGCCAAAAAAATATTGTCCGTAGCCGTATACAATCATTACAAACGCATTCAGCAAAAACTTGATGATGACGTTGAGATCGAAAAAAGCAATATCATCATCGCAGCAGAAACAGGTACCGGTAAAACCCTGCTGGCCAAAACCATTGCCCGCATGCTCAATGTGCCGTTTACCATCGTGGATGCAACGGTTTTTACAGAAGCCGGTTATGTAGGCGAAGATGTGGAGAGCATGCTTACGCGCCTGCTGCAAGCATCCAACTATGATGTGGAAACCGCCGAGCGCGGAATCGTATATATTGATGAAATTGACAAGATCGCCCGGAAGAGTGACAACCCTTCCATCACCCGCGACGTCAGCGGAGAAGGTGTTCAGCAGGGGTTATTGAAATTACTGGAAGGCAGCGAAGTGCTGGTGCCACCACAAGGAGGCCGTAAACACCCGGAGCAAAAACTCATCAAAATCAATACCCAGAATATTTTATTTATCTGCGGTGGTGTATTCGACGGTATCGACCGAATCATCGCCCGACGCGTGAATACAAACACGATTGGTTTTAACGTGAACAAAGGAGCAACGGATGACAAAGAGCAAAACTTGTTGCAATACGTGAATGCTGTCGACCTGAAAAACTTCGGATTAATTCCGGAACTGCTGGGTCGTTTACCGGTTGTTACCTTCCTTGATCCACTCGATGCCAAAACACTTCGCTGCATCCTGACCGAACCTAAAAACGCACTCATCAAACAATTTACTAAGCTGTTTGAAATAGAAGGAATCGCCCTGGATTTTGAGCCGGCCGTTTTTGATTTCATGGTCGAAAAAGCGCTCGAATATAAATTAGGCGCCCGCGGACTACGAAGTATTTGCGAAGCCGTACTTACCGACGCCATGTTCGAATTACCATCGCTCGATCACAACCATTTTTTGGTTACGTTGGAATATGCCGTTGGTAAATTCAATAAAACCCGCTTAAGTATGCTCAAAGTGGCCTAGGGTTTTCGTTTACTTTTCTTGGTAGTCGTTGATGAAAAGCGCATCCGAACAGGATGTGGTTTCGTTCGGATCATTGCTGCAAATAATGACCAGTCGATTGGTGGTTTGCTCGTTCAGCAAGGTTTTGTATAAAGTAATGCCCGATTCATCCAGATTCGTTGTCGGCTCGTCGAACAACAATAACCCGGTTTCGGAAAAAAAAGCTTGTGCCAGTTTAAGTCGTTGTTTCATACCACTACTGTAATAACGAATGGGCCGATCGGCTGCTTGATCCAACCCGATTTGGTGGAGCATCTCGTCCAACGATTTCAATGGTTTTTTAAACGAAAAATGAAACTGTAATAATTCCATGCCGGTCATTTCTTCAATCAATTCCAGATAGGGTGCGCAGAGGGATACATGCTCGTGCTGTTTTTCCGGTTCAATCGTTCGGTTTTCGTGGTTTACCAATTCATATTGTCCTTCCGATTGTAACACCGATCCCGCAATAATCTGCAACAGGGTGGATTTACCCGAACCGTTGGGGCCCTTGATGGCATAGTGTTTTCCGGATGTCCATTCTAACGAAACACGGCGAAAAATCCAGTTATGGTTATATCGTTTGCCAACTTGTTGGAGGATGAGCTTCATGTGAAAACTTATTCGTCTTCCGTGCTTCCTTTGGTGTGACGTTTGATAATACCCCGGGCGCTTTCACTAATGAAGGTGACGATTTCATCACGCTCATCTGTAGCCGCTACTTCTTCTTCAATGTAATTCAAGGCCTGCGATGTATTCAGGTTTCGGTTATAGATGATGCGGTACACGTCCAGGATGTGGTTAATCTGTTCTAACGAAAATCCACGGCGTTTCAAACCAACGGAATTCACACCGGCATAACTTAACGGCGTTCGACCGGCCTTGATAAATGGGGGAACGTCTTTGCTGACCAACGACCCACCCGCAATAAATGCATGCTGTCCAATTTGTACAAACTGATGCACGGCACACATACCTGCGAGAATGGCATGATCACCCATATTCACATGTCCGGCCATTTGGGTATTGTTGCTCATGATGCAATTGTTGCCGATGATGCAGTCGTGTGCGATATGGCTATAAGCCATGATCAGGCAATTATCGCCCACTTTGGTAGTCCAGCGATCTTTACTTCCCCGGTTGATTGTTACGAATTCACGAATGGTGGTATTGTTGCCAATTTCAACGGTGGTGTTTTCACCTTGGTATTTTAAATCCTGCGGAATGCCGGCAATAACAGCTCCCGGAAATATCCGGCAGTTACTTCCGATCCGGGCGCCCTCCATGATCGTCACGTTACTGCCAATCCAGGTGCCACTGCCAATTTCCACATTCTGGTGGATGACACTGAACGGGTCAACTTTTACGTTCGGGGCCAATTTAGCATTCGGATGAATATAGGTGTGGGGATGTATCATGATGTGGTTTGAGGAATCAGTCGTCGTTGCGTTTTACTAGTTGGGCGGTGAATTCACCTTCGGTGCAGAGTTTGTTGCCGACATAGACACTGCCTTTCATGACACAAATACCCCGGCGGATTGGTTCAATCAATTCCATTTTCAGCAACATGGTATCACCCGGAACAACTTTGTGTTTGAACTTGCAGTTATCTATTTTCAGAAAATAGGTATCGTATTTACCCTCGGGCATGCTGTTGATGCAAAGGATGCCGCCCGTTTGTGCCAACGCTTCAATCTGTAGAACACCCGGCATAACGGGATTACCCGGAAAATGACCCTGGAAGAAATGCTCGTTAAACGTCACATTCTTGATACCCACTATGAGCTTGTCGGTAAGCTCAATGATTTTATCAACAAACAGAAACGGAAAACGGTGAGGCAGTGTTTTTTCGATTTGCTCCGTTGTGTAAACCGGAGGCTGGGTCGGGTTATAAATCGGAATGTCTTTCGTGTGCTTATTTTTTTTGATGTACTGCTTGATCTTCTTGGCAAATTCCACATTACTGCTATGACCCGGACGATTCGCAATGATGTGTGCCTTGATCGGATAACCGATGAGGGCAAGGTCGCCAATTACATCCAACAGTTTATGACGGGCCGGTTCATTCGGAAAACGCAGTTCCAAATTATTCAGGTAGCCTTCATTCTTTACTTCCACATTGCTTCTGCCAAAGGCCTTGGCCAAGCGGTT
>JBJTXG010000094.1:0-2962 GCA_046082125.1 Ferruginibacter sp.
GAAAGAGTTTTCCTTCGGCGGAATCAAGGAGGTCAAACACGTCGGTTGAGTCTTCGTAAGCTTCTCCGATAATTTCACCGCTGATGCGAATCAACTCGCGCTGGATATATTTTTGAATAACAATTCGGCAATGCGCATCAATGTTTGCAGCCGAAACCACCGCGTTGGTCAATTTGGTTACAGCATACACACCCCCTACCCGATCCAGGTTTTCCTGAAAGCGCAGTTCCTCTACAACCGTCAACAGATCAATTGGCATGCTTTTGTTTGTCAGCGCGAGCATAGCCTTGTAAATTGTTTGGTGTGCCTCTACATAGAAACACTCGGGTACCAGAATTTCGGAGGCCACATCAAAAGCGGTCTTTTCGAGCATGATGGCGCCCAGAATAGCTTCTTCGAGTTCCCGGGCCTGCGGTTGAACACGCGCTACCGACAAAAAAGAAGCGTCGCCGCCTGGTTTACGACGTTGTTTTCTATCCTGATTATAATTAGTAAGTTCCATTATTGGCTGTTTTGCGAGCTTCGGCCCGGTGTATTTGATGTAAAGGACAACTAAATTACCGCCAATTCAATGAACGAGGAAATCTGTTGATAAATAAGAGAGCCCGTGCCGGTTTATCCACCTTTATCCACACGAGCGGGGCGTTTATCAACCAATGAAAGAAAGTATCTTTGTCCGAATACAGTGAATTACGAATGACCATCTCCTATCATTGGCTGCAAACATACATGCCGGTAACACTAAGTCCGGACGAAACCTCGCGGATACTTACCTCCATTGGCTTGGAGGTAGAACATATGCAACCCTATGCCTCTGTGCCCGGTGGATTGCAGGGATTACTGGTGGGCGAGGTCATGGCTTGTACTAAACACCCCGATGCCGACCGGCTCTCATTGACCCGCGTGGATGTGGGCAACGACAAGATTCTTTCCATTGTTTGTGGTGCCCCGAATGTGGCTGTGGGCCAAAAAGTCATTGTGGCGCCAGTGGGTACAACCATCTATCCATTGCGTGGCGAACCCATCACCATGAAACAAGCGAAAATCCGTGGTCAGCTTAGTGAGGGTATGATCTGTGCCGAGGATGAAGTTGGACTGGGCGAATCCCATGACGGCATCCTTGTTCTACCGGCTTCCAGTGTACCGGGAACCCCCGTTGCGAGTCTGTTTGAGGTGTATGAAGATGTAGTATTTGAAATCGGACTTACACCGAACCGTTCCGATGCCATGAGTCATTGGGGGGTGGCCCGGGATCTCTGTGCGTATCTGAGTCATCACCGACAAGAAACCATCCGGCCAAAACGACCCACACCGGAGCTGGCTGAAACAACGGCCGTTACTGGTATACACATCGACCTGCAAGAGCCTTCTGTTTGTGCCCGATATGCCGGATTGACCGTCGACAATATTACCATCAGCGAAAGCCCGGCCTGGTTAAAACATCGCTTGCAAAGCATCGGATTGAAGCCGGTGAATAACCTCGTGGATATCACCAATTTTGTTTTGCACGAAACAGGACAACCGCTCCATGCCTTTGACGCCAACACCATTGCAAACCAAACCATTATCATCCGTTCTGCCAAACCGGGAGAAACACTGGTTACACTGGATGGCAAAAAACGAGACCTGCAACTAAGCGATATTGTAATTGCCGATTCGGAACAGGTGCTTTGTCTGGCCGGTATCTACGGCGGATTAACCAGCGGCGTTACACCGGAAACTACAACCGTATTTCTAGAATCGGCCCAGTTCAATCGCAGCCGGATCCGCATGAGCGGGCTGGCACATGATCTGCGCACCGACGCGTCTTCGCGATTCGAAAAAGGCACCGATATTAGTCTGGTTCCCGTGGCCCTTACCCGAGCAGCTCAACTGATTACCGAGATATGTGGTGGCACATTACGGGGACGCATAAACGATTTGTATCCGGAGCCGATGCCACTTGCTACGGTGCGTTTTGGAACCGAATACCTGTCGGGTATCAGCGGCAAAGCGTACACTGCTGAACAAACCAGCGGTATTCTCAACGCACTGGGTTTCGAATGCACACCAAACAATGATCACGAATGGACCGTGACGGTACCTTCTTACAAAAATGATATCCGCATTCCGGCAGACCTCGCCGAAGAGATCATGCGCATCGACGGGCTCGATAATATTCCGATTCCTGATACCATTTCCATCGCGCCATCGATTGAAAAAAATGGTCGCGTTTTTCGCTGGAAACAAAAAATCCATGGCCTGCTGAATGGATGGGGTTTCCGTGAACTGTTTACGAACAGCATCACCGATGCATCCCTGTATACAGACGAACAACAGCGAACCGGCATCAAAATGATCAACAGTCTCTCGGCCGAAATGAATATGATGCGACCCGACATGCTGTACAGTGGTCTCGGTGTAATTCGGCACAACCTAAACCGACAACAATCCGATTTCCGGCTCTATGAATTCGGTAAAATTTATAGTACCGATCCGGAGGGTCATTTTCGGGAAGAGGAGCAGCTGGTATTATTCCTTTGCGGAAACGACCATGAACCGCATTGGCGAACCAAACCGGTTACGTCCGATTTTTATGCTTTGAAAGGATTTGTTTCCGGGTTGCTTGAAACCAGCGGCATCAAAACCGTTTTTGAACCGGCTGTCGATGACCGCTTCCAACAAATGGGCGTTTTCAGACAAGGTGCCCACGTATTGGCCGAATGTGGTGTGGTGTCGCCGGACATCCTCAAAAAAGCTGATATCAAGGTGCCGGTCTATTTCGCATGCTTACATAGCGAGCAGTTTATGCGTTTACCTGAAAAACCCATCCGATACCGGGAGATCTCCCGATTCCCGGCTGTTGAGCGCGATCTAGCCCTGGTGGTGGATAAAAATGTTTCCTATTCCCAACTCGAGCAAATAGCGTTATCTTGTAAAATCAATTCGCTGGCTGCCATTGGTTTGGTTGATGGGGTTGAAC
>JBJTXG010000095.1:0-5363 GCA_046082125.1 Ferruginibacter sp.
GAAATGCAACACCTGAATAGCCGGCTGAATAACTATCAATCCATCCATCACCTGATTCACTTTGAATCACTGATTGCAGAGGTTGATGTGAAATCCGCTATTCGGGATATTGTTTCTCGGCATGCCTTTCGGGCGACCAAGACACAGGCTGAGGAAATCTTTCAGCGGTATGAGCGCATTCGGTTCATTCTGCAATCCTGTGTGAAAGAAATCAGTCCGGAACAACGATCTCGGGTAACCGAAAAAATAGATGCCATCTTGTTACACCCCATTGGCGGCTATGTTATTTTATTGACAGTCCTCTTTGTTTTATTTCAAAGTGTATTCTGGTTGGCTCTGTTTCCCATGGATGGCATCGACTGGTTGTTTGGCAGCCTAACCGCCTGGTTTACAGAGGTTCTTCCTTCTAACTACCTCTCCAATCTTTTTATCAATGGTGTACTGGCTGGTCTTGGCGGTATTCTGGTCTTTGTTCCGCAAATCATGATTTTGTTCGGCTTGATTTCATTATTGGAGGACAGCGGATACATGGCACGAATCAGTTTTTTAACCGACCGGCTCATGCGTAAAGTTGGCCTAAACGGAAAAAGCGTGATGCCCATGATCAGTGGATACGCCTGTGCCGTGCCGGCTATTATGAGCGCCCGCAATATTGAGAATCGCAAAGAGCGATTGTTGACCATATTGATCACACCGTTTATGAGTTGCAGTGCGCGTTTGCCGGTTTATTTCATGTTGACATCATTGGTTGTACCGGATGAAACGATCGCTGGTTTCATTGGATTACGCGGACTGGTTATTATGGGTCTTTACCTGTTAGGAACCGTAGTGGCTATTGCTGTTGCATGGATATTAAAATTCTTCATTCGGTCTACAGAAAAAAGTTATTTTATTCTTGAGTTGCCTATGTACCGTAGTCCACGCTGGAAAAACGCATGGATCACGATGGTTGAAAAGGCAAAACTATTTGTATTGGATGCCGGTAAGGTCATCTTGTTGATCAGTATCATACTTTGGACACTGAGTAATTTCGGACCATCGGGTAAGCACGAGCAGATTGAAAAAACCTATGCCGCTGCCATACAAAAAAACCCCAATATGGCCGTTCAGCTTGAACAACAAAAGAATACTGAATTACTGCAGTTTTCCTATGCCGGCATGATCGGGCGCACCATTGAACCGGTTATTAAGCCATTGGGGTACGATTGGAAAATTGGTATTGCGCTGGTCACATCATTTGCGGCAAGAGAGGTGTTTGTTGGAACGATGGCCACGTTGTACAGTGTGGATGCGGATGATGAAAAATCCGGACAAACGCTACGTGATAAAATGGCTGCCGCCACCAACGAAAAAGGAGAAAAGATCTATACACTGGCTACCGGTTTTTCCTTGTTGATTTTTTATGCACTGGCTATGCAATGCATGAGTACCCTGGCGGTTGTTCGACGCGAAACCCGTTCGTGGAAATGGCCTGCTTTACAGTTGGTTCTCATGACCGGCCTCGCCTATTTGTTAGGATGGGCTGCTTTTGTGTTGTTAAGCTGATACCCTTACAGAGGGCAGTTCTGGTGATAATCAATCAATTCAATCGGAATATGCGGAAACTGAAAGTCGCGGTAGTGGACTAGCATTTGGTCCAGTACCTGATTGATTTCGTCGGGACTCGTAAGGGTAACCAATTTGTAGCGGAACTCTTTAATGCCGGGAAGTCCTTTTAGGTAGTTTGTATAATGCCGACGCATTTCATTGATACCTACAACAGGTCCTTTCCACTCAACCGATTTATGTAAGTGTTTTCGGCAAACGTCTATGCGTTCCTGTAGTGTTGGGGGCTTCATGAATGTTCCTTCCTGCAGGAAGTGCTTGATCTCCCGAAATATCCACGGATAGCCGATGGCTGCACGACCAATCATGATCCCATCCACGCCGTATTTATTTTTATAGGCAAGCGCTTTGGGACCACTGTCGATATCGCCATTTCCAAATATTGGAATGTGTATGCGCGGGTTGTTTTTCACCTGGGCAATCAGGGTCCAGTCGGCTTCCCCTTTATACATCTGACAGCGGGTGCGTCCATGAATGGTCAGTGCTTTGATGCCCACATCCTGTAATCGTTCGGCTACTTCCTCGATATTTTTGGTGTGATCATCCCAACCCAGTCTTGTTTTTACGGTAACGGGTAGTTTAGTGCTCTTGACTACGGATTCAGTCAGTCGTACCATCAAGTCAACGTCTTTCAAAACGCCGGCCCCGGCGCCTTTTGAAACTACTTTTTTCACCGGGCAACCAAAATTAATGTCTACCAGATCAGGGTTGACGGTTTCGCAAATACGGGCGCTCATCGCCATCGCCTCTTCATCGCCACCAAAAATCTGAATGCCAAACGGGCGCTCCTCTTCACTGAAGTCGAGTTTTTTTCGGCTTTTGATGGCATCCCGGATCAGACCCTCACTGCTGATGAATTCGCTATACATCAGGTCGGCCCCATTTTCTTTACAAACTGCCCGAAAGGGTGGATCGCTCACATCTTCCATGGGAGCTAAGAGCAGTGGAAACGCAGGCAGTATGATATCACCAATTTGGGGCATGGGAATTCGTATATTGCAACGGCCTCGAATAAGGCGCGCACAAAATTAATCAAACCCGGTCAGCTATGCAATACAGAAGTAATCTTGGATATACCGGTATGGGTCAGTTGGGTATGCTATTCCTGTTTTGGGGACTGGGTATGGTGCTTTTCTCTATTGGTACGTGGCTTGTGGGCATGCAATTGGTTCCCGCCGGTACGTCCGTCGACAATATGGGAGTAGCCATCGAAAAAGCCATTAAAGAAAATCAGAACCCTTCCTGGATTCGAGTCATCCATCTCCTCAATATGGTTTGCCTGTTCGGTATTCCGGCCTTTCTGTATTCGCGTTCCACCAATGGTAAAGAATTAATCTGGATAGGATTCAGCCGTCATTTCAATATCACCCAGGTTTTTTTAGCGCTGATGGTGATGTTATCCGCCTCTATATTCAGCGGAGCATTCAAAGATATCAGCGAGCAACTGATCGCCGGTATTCCGTCACTAGCCCAAAAAGCAAAATCACTGGAAGCGGCTTATGACGATGCTATTCGTCAAATCAGCAACATTCGATCCATGTCGGATTTACTGATTGGCCTTTTTCTGCTGGCTTTTTTACCTGCTTTTTTTGAAGAGCTTTTTTTTCGGGGAACCATGCAACGGCTGTTTGAACGCTGGTGGGGAAAGCCAATGCTGGCGATTTTAGTGACCTCGGTCATATTCAGCCTGCTGCATTTTTCAATCACCCTTTTTATCACCCGCACCCTGCTTGGTATGGCATTGGGGTGGATGTTCTATACGACGCGCAATATCTGGGTTAATATTTTCGCGCACTTTATCAATAATGCACTAGCATTGATTTCTCTTTATAAATCTTCTTTTCAAAATAAACTAACGCAACCGGAGGAGATGCAGTTACGCCACGACTGGTGGATTATTCTACTGTCACTCCTTGCGCTGGTATTTTTTCTGAGTCGTTTGAAATTCTTTTCGGAAGAAACTGTTTTTACTATTCAGGCGGAGGAGGAAAAAGCTAAAACACAATATAGCCGGGAAGGCGATTGGGCTGGTTAGGTCGTTGCGTTCGGATCTGTTTTTTTCCATTTAATACATAGTAGCAGGGATACAATAATACCGGCGGTATCAGCTATCCAATCAGCAAAATCAAAATCCCGACCCGGAATATATAATTGAATACACTCCGTTACAAAACCCCACAAAATACAAGACAACGTAATAACCGCCGTGATGCGTGTACCCCAAACCGTTATTTTTGAGACTGTTAAAAATGGGTAAAGTATCAGAAAATGTAAAACACCAAACAAAACAGCATGCACCCATTTATCGAAATAAACTGATTCCAGGAAAAGCCCCCAGGCGCTGGTGTTGGGCATACTGTCTCCAGGTATACATATAAGCACCAAAACGAGAATAAACCAACCGGCGGCCGGTAGAAAGGAGGAAACGCTCATTGGAAATTACATTCAGCGCTCGCTGTGGAACGATTAACGGAATGGCACGTATTAGCCCACTAAACCGGCATAGGCCTCGGCGTTCATCAGGGCTTCGACATCAGCCGGATTGCTCACCGTCATACGAACCATCCAACCTTCTCCGTACGGATCACTGTTGACTTTCTCCGGACTCGATTCGAGGATCGGATTGATCTCCTCGATTGTCCCGGCTACCGGCAGAAAAAGGTCGCTGACTGTTTTCACCGCTTCAACGGTACCAAATACGTCTTCCGCGTTCAGTGATTTTCCAACGGTGGAAATATCCACAAAAACAATATCCCCTAATTCACGCTGAGCAAAGTCAGTAATGCCTATGGTAGCGATATTGCCTTCCAGGGAGATCCATTCGTGGTCTTTGGTGTAACGGAGGTTTGCGGGAAATTCCATGCTGATTATTTTCGGCTGCAATTTATTCAATCCCCTTCATATCCATGGGTAGTAGGGTGATTTTCATCGAAATATTTTGTTTTGGGCGATTATTACCGTCCGTGGCTTGTTTATTGATGGTGTCTATAACGTCCAGTCCACTCTCTACTTCACCGAAAACGGTGTAATCCATGTCCAGAAAGGGGGTTCCTCCAATGTTTTTATAGATATATCGCTGCCCCCCCGAGTAGGTTATTCCTTTTTGTTGCTGAATCATATTCAACATATTGTCGTCTTCTGGTTTACCCTGTACGATGTAGAACTGACAGGCGCTGCTGGCTTTTTCCGGATTGTTATCACGGGCGGCCGCGAGTGCTCCTTTTTTGTGAAAAATGGTCGGATTAAACTCCGCCGGAATGCGCAACATATCACCGCCCCCCATGCCGAGCATGATTCCATCCGCCGCATTGCGGCTCATCGGATCTCCGCCTTGTATCATAAAGCCGCCAATCGTCCGGTGAAAGAGTAGTCCATCATAAAACCCCTCCTGAACAAGCTTGATAAAGTTATCGCGGTGAAGCGGAGTCTCATCGTAAAGTCGTATGACCATGTTACCAAACGTAGTTTCAATCTTAACCCGGGTCATCCCCTGGATATAAGGAATTGCAATAGCCTGTTGAGGTTTATTAATTTTTGACGTTGTTTTTTTTACGGGCCTTGATTTCGTGGCCGACTTTTGGGTTGTTTTACCCTGAGCAATCACCGTTTGACTATACAGACCAACCATAATGAAAAGAAGAAACGCGGAAAAAAGGTTACGGTACATATCGTGTTATTTTAATGATGGAAATTACAAGAATTATTGAATTCGCGGTTCACCGTTACAAAAAAGACTGTTCCTTGAAGTAAAACAAGAC
>JBJTXG010000096.1:0-3274 GCA_046082125.1 Ferruginibacter sp.
TGATCTCATCGGCATGGGCTTCGATCACTACCTTGAACGACTGACCCGGATTTACCACAGCCACAGCGGTTCCGTACGGATCTGTAAAAAATTCATCGGCATAGGACTTGAGATATTTCATCCAGATTTTTTGTCCGCTGCACTCAAAACCCACCGGAGACGGGTTGTTGATGTATTCTTTGAGAAATTGCCAGGAGGCTTCGTTGAGGTTTGATTTTTTGCGGGTTGCTTTTGCCATATCCGTTGAATTAAGAAACAAAGTTAATCAAATTGACATCACCCGCTGAAGAAGAACCGGAAGCAATAATAAACCGTCGCTCCAGAATGCATAAAACCAAAATCCTTTCGGATGCCGGGGAACTAAAAAAAGGCAAACGCTGATAACGGCCACGATGATCGTCAACAAGCACTGTTCAGGGTTTGCAGAAACCATCATCCCCGATACCAGCAATAAACCAGCGACAGCCATAAACAATGATCTCCATAAACGTGCATGGCCGAGTAGCAACCCATCTTTACAATCATAGATCATACAAACCAACATCAATGAACAGAATCGGAAGCAAGCATCCCACCCTAGTGATAAATTAACCGGAATATCTGCCAGACAGAGTGGATAGAAAAAAACAGTGAGCCACCAAACCCAGGCCAGTAAGACCATTTTCAGAAACCGACAGACAGGATGGCTATCGGGCCGGCCGCATTTCGAAAAAACAAGACCGACATAAAGTGCCGAACAAAGAGTAATCAATACAAAAACAGGAATATTGACCGTTTGACTGAAAAACAGAAAAGTTGCCATGATGCCGGAAATGAGTGCCGTCCACCAATGGGATGGTCCATTGAAAAAACTGGCCGAATTTGAAGCAGGCTGTTTAAGACGAAGTGATAACCAATAATACAGGTTGTAAAAAGACAGGGCGGCAAGGATGAAAAGCCAATTTGTTTTCGCCGGAACAGCGAGTTGATGTGTGATCTCTGTTTGATACTGCTGCGCGAAAACACCGGCAGCTATGAAAACAGAGTGAGAAAATAGAATGTACAGTATCCGCATCAAGGAGTGAGAACAATAGGTGGCACTGCCAGCACATTGCTTTTATTGTTGGCAAAGTCTTTCACGTAGACCTGGAAATAAAATGTGTCAAATCCGGTGATACTGGCAGGCCTCAACACATCAATCATGCGAAAATCCAGTTGGATGTCCATATTTTTTTGATTGGTCACCGGAATATCAGGGAAAGCAAACGAGTCAATACGGTTGATGGATGAGGCTGTATCACGGAGGTAGATATACGAACGAAGGTTGCCGCTTCCTCCAAAATCACCTTCGGCATCCGTCAGTCGGATGGAAAGCTTGGGGCCGGCATCCAGATTGGTATTAGCCCTCGACCATTCCGTTGGATTCAGCGATAAAAACTGAATCTGAGGAACGGTCTGGAACTTGTCTTTGTTGCAAGCCAACAAACCGGCAACGAAAAGCAGAAAAAGCATTGTCCTTTTCATGACCATGATTTCTGTAAAGATACTGATTCCATAATGGAAAGAGCGAATGGCCAAATGAATGGCCTACTTTTGCCAATGGAACTGTTCTGTATGAATGCCTTTTTAACCTCGTTCAACCCAACCATGGTTACGCCGGCCAACCGGGAAGCCACGGCATTGACGTTGTTCAATATTCAGTTCAATGAAAATGATCTGTATCAGTCTTATGCCCAATCGGTAGGCAAAACACCGGACAAGGTTCATACGCTGCACGATATCCCCTTCTTACCCATTTCTTTTTTTAAAACCCACGCTGTAAAAACCGGTCAATTTGATGCAGCCGTCATTTTTGAAAGTAGTGGTACAACCGGTGCCAACACCAGCAAACACCATGTACGCGACCTCGCTATATACAAATCGAGCTTTTTGGCAACATTCAACCAATTTTACGGAGCGCCATCTTCTTATTGTATCATTGGCCTCCTGCCCTCCTACCTTGAACGAAAAAACGCATCGCTGGTTTACATGGTCGAATCGTTGATTGAATCATCGAATCATCCGGCCAGTGGATTTTACCTGCATGATTTTGAAGCACTCAACCTTGCACTTCATCAACTGGAAACCCAACAAACACCCACCCTATTGATCGGTGTGAGCTTTGCGCTCCTCGACTTTGCTGAGCAATATCCGCAAACCCTTCGGCATACGATTGTGATGGAAACCGGTGGCATGAAAGGACGACGAACAGAATATTCCAAAGCCGAATTACACCGCATACTGGAATCCGGTTTGGGTGTTGATCATATTCATGCTGAATATGGAATGACCGAGTTATTGTCACAGGCGTATGCAAGGGGAAACGGTATTTTCGAATCTCCCGACTGGATGCAGATTTTAATTCGTCCGGAAGATGATCCGTTATCGGTTTACCCGGATTCATCAGACATTGTTTCGGGCGCCATCAACATCATCGATCTCGCCAACATACACAGTTGTTGCTTCATTGCCACCGAAGACCTGGGAAAACGATACCCGAATGGTCACTTTGAAATTACCGGACGCTTACAACAAAGCGATATCCGTGGCTGCAGTCAGCTGGTGGTGTAAATAACTTGTTTGACAGATCGCATGAACGATTTCCTTGAACTCTCTCATCTTCTTTATCCAACAACACAAAAATCTACCGCTTGTGGTACATAACCAATGATGCTTTTTGAATCGTGTGAACATGCAGATTGAATCCAACTACTGCCGGATTGGTATCGGCAGTCAATCCCAGTGATGCCACATCCAAGGCATATAACGTAAAAATGTATTGATGTATTCCGTGGCCTTCGGGTGGACAGGGCCCGCCATAACCCAATTGTTTGTAATCATTAAGGCTTTGTACAACGCCCGCCGGCAGGATGCCTGACTCCGGGTTGCCTGCATTTTCAGGAAGTTCACAAACAGATGCCGGAATGTCGAACGCAAGCCAATGCCACCATCCACTACCGGTAGGCGCATCCGGATCAAAGAGGGTTATCGCGAAGCTTTTAGTGCCCTCCGGAACACCGGTCCAAGACAAATGCGGGGACCGATTATCCCCTACACATCCCCAGGCATTGAAAACCTGAGCCATGTCGGCTTGTCCTTTCAGTTGACCACTGTTCAATGTTAAATTCGACATGCGCTTATGTTTGTAAGGTGATAACTGATTACTCAAAAAATATCTTGACGGTCTGGTAAAAAATCTTGCTGCTCACCATCTGCTCTTCATTGTAGCCCTGCAAGCCGAACAAACCGGCTGCAT
>JBJTXG010000097.1:0-9969 GCA_046082125.1 Ferruginibacter sp.
TTTATTGCCGCTGTAAATCTGATCACTTCGATTCTGATTCTGATACTGGAACGAACCGTGATGACGGGCATTTTAAAAGCCCTGGGTGCCCCCAATTTCACTATTCAAAAAATCTTCATTTTCCATACCGGACTGATCGCAGCCACGGGTATCTTACTGGGCACTGCCCTGGGGTTGTTTATCTGCTGGCTCCAAATCAAAACCGGGTTCATTCAACTGGATGAAGATGCCTATTTCATTTCAAAAGCCGCGGTTCGCATCCTTCCTGAACAAGTCGCTTTGATCAACTTGATCACTTGGTGTGTTTGTACCGCCACCCTCCTGTTGCCGTCGTTTATAATCCGGAAAATCAATCCAACCAAAGCCATTCGGTTTAAATAATCGATCCCTGGCAAATCTGATATAAACAGATACTGGCTGCTACGCCGGCGTTCAAAGATTCGGCCGTTCCACTTCCGGGTATCCGAATGGTATAGTCCGCCAATGACTGCAATGCAGTCGATACCCCTTTTGACTCGTTCCCAATCAGCAAGGCACAGGGTGTTGGAATGGATACATCCTGTATACGATTTCCTTGAATCGAGGTAACCACAAGCGGAATAGTCCGGTGTTCATTAATCCAATGGCCGAGTTCGGTATATAAGATTTGTACCCGAGCCAGACTGGCCATGGTACTTTGAACCACTTTGGGATTAAATGCGTCTACCGTTGACGGTGAGCAAATGATCGAACGTACCCCAAACCAGTCGGCACTGCGAATAATCGTACCTAAATTGCCCGGATCCTGAATATCTTCCAATAACAACGAAACGCCGTTTTCGGTAGGTACAGGCTGTGTATTCCTCTTTTGGTGAAAAACAGCCAGCATCTCGTTGGGAGTCTGGAGACCCGACAACTGTTTTAGCTGTTGTGGTGTTACGATCGTAACCCGTTTTTCATCCGCCATCGCAGAAAGTGATGGATTGGTCAGTTCCTGTGTGACATACATGTGTTGTAGCTCAAAAACACCCGATTCGAACAGTTCGAATACGAGTTTAGGCCCTTCCGCCACGAACAAACCCGCTAAATCTCGCTGTTTTTTCTGCTGTAAACTTTGAATATCTTTGATAACGGCTTTGGTCAACATGGCTTATGCGTTTATGCACTTTTTCAAAAAAACACCTCGCAGCATTGTCAATTTTATTCAGGTGTCATTTCTTTTGTTTATGGTGACCTCCTGCGGAAGGCCGTTTGTGAAAAACCCACCAGATCAACCCTATTTCTACAACAACCGGGTTGTAATACGAAACAACAATCTCAAAGCTGAGGAAAAAAAAGCACTTGAGCAAAAACTCATTGCACAGCTTGATGACAGCAGTAAAGTGATAACCTCCCGAAAATGGCTATTTTTTAACACGCTAAAAAAACCACTTCGATTTGACACGGCATTCTGTAAAAAATCAGCTTCCAATATCCAAGCTTCATTATTTCACCTAGGATATTACCATGCTCAGGTCGATGATCGCATTAATCAAAAAGGACATCGGGTTTCGGTGCAATACCTCGTAAATCCCGGATCGCCCGTTCTCATCGACTCCGTGTTACATGACTTTTCGGTCATTTCCGACAGCAGCATCCATGACCTGTCTACCAATACATTGTTGCGCAAAAAAATGATCGTAACTCGGCTGATGATCCTTGCCGAGGTCAATAGACTGGTAGACAGTTTTAGAAACAGAGGCTATTATAAATTCACGTCCAATGAAATCAAAGTCATTGGCGACACCTCCTCGTTTAATCAGCTTACCGACAGCACTCGTTCCATACAAACGGCTAAATCAGGCATATTCCTGGCGTTTCGAATTAATTCTAATGCGGATGTTGACCGACTTCGGAAATTCACAACACGTTCCATTTTTATTTTTTCAGATGAAACATTCCTGGCCAATCCGACTGACTCCGGAATTAAACGCATTCGGTTGCCCGATTATACGGTGGTGACCAAATCCCTTCGATTTAATCCACAAGCATTCAACGGATTGATAACACTGAAACAAGGAAGAGCCTATGCCGAATCCGATTATGATCAGACCATTCGAAATCTGTCAAAAAACAATATATGGAAGACGATCGGTATTTCGTTACATGAGGTGCCCGGTTCCGATTCGCTCGATATTCATGTGGAACTGACTCCAACCAAAAAATTCAGGTTTGAAACCTCCCTGGAATTGAGCTACTCTGCGGCCAGTAATATTAGCAATATCCTGGCCGGCAACTTATTTGGTATATCAGGAAATATTACCCTTTTAAACCGCAACGTCCGCAGCCAGGGGATACGAATGACCCAAAACATTCGTGCAGGTATTGAGTTGAATAACCGGATTACCGCCGGCACCAAACTGATCAATTCCAACGAAATCAGCTATTCCAACACAACACTGTTTCCTAAACTAATTCTGTCGGGTATCCCGCATTTGTTCAGCAAGCAAAAGCAGCGTAGTAGCGGTGAAACCTTTTTAAATGCCACGCTTTCCTATAACACCCGTTTAAACCTGTTCAACCTGCAGTCTACGAATTTGAGTGTTGGTTGGCTGGGCACCAACCGAAAAAACTGGAAATGGTCATGGAGTCCTTTTTCGGTAGCATTCAGTAATCTTTTGAACCCCAGTGACAGTTTTGTGAACATCCTGCAAAACAATCCATTCCTCCGGTATTCCTATAATACAGCCTTGGTTGGCGGCATGAATGTCAGCTTCTCCAAGTCGACATTAAAAACTGCCGAATCGTTAAAAAAAACCATCGAAAATTCTTTCCGGATCAATGCGGAGGAATCAGGCTTAACATGGGGCGGCCTTCCCATTTTGAAAAAATATAAACGACGGTTTATCAAACTGGATGCAGAGTACCGAAAAACCATTAATTACCGAAATAATTCATTTGTTTTCCGGGCTTTTGTTGGCGTAGGTGTTCCTTTGCTCGGCAGCGACACGAATCGAACGCTTCCGTTTTTCAAACAATATTTTGGCGGTGGTAGCAATAGCATGCGTGCCTGGCCTGTCCGGGGTATTGGCACCGGCGGAAAAGCATTGGTGCCTTACACATCGAACCGAACCATCTTCAATGACCGAACGGGCGACATGCAGCTGGAATTGAATGTCGAGTACCGGTACAAGCTACTGACGATCATACGAAACACGCTAACCCTGAAAGGCGCTGTCTTTGCCGATATCGGTAATGTTTGGAACTTCCGGAACACGAATGCACTGGGTGGTATTGACAGCTCTCAGTTTTTATTAAAGAACATGTATTCACAAACCGGCATGGCAGCCGGCACCGGCTTCCGGTTGGATTTCAATTATTTTGTTCTGAGACTCGATCTAGGATTCCGTATCAAACGACCGGAACTCTTTTACCAAAACAACGGCTGGAAATTACCCGATATCGGTTTTGATGACTTACTGCCTAAAATATTTTCCAGAGGACCGAATGATGAATACCGAAAATGGCGGTATGAAAACTTTAATTTTACGATTGGTATCGGCTATGCATTCTGATCGGCATGTATCGCCATAAATTCATCAATGGTACTGGCATCCTTTACCAAAAAATCGCCAATAGCCGTTCTGCGCAATGCGCTCAAATACCCACCGCAACCCAACAACGCGCCAAAATCATGCGCTATGCTTCGTATATACGTTCCCGTTGAGCACCGGATTTTGAACGATACCTCCGGCAAATTGATTTGAACAAGTTCGAATGAATGAATATGAACGGTCCTCGGCTCCATATCAACGACTTCACCACGACGGGCCAATGTGTATAGGGGTGTTCCCTTTTTTTTAATCGCTGAATAGATTGGCGGTTTTTGCTGAATGGTGCCGGAAAGTGCCTGAACGGCGGCAAACAACTGCTCAGTGGTTATATGGATGTAATCCTTGAATTGTGCTGGCTGACTTTCCAAATCATAAGTGGGTGTAACCGCACCCAGGGTGATGGTGCCTGTATACTCCTTCTCAGCCGCCATGTATTCATTGATTTTCTTGGTGTATTGTCCGGTACAAATAATCAGCAACCCGGTTGCCAGCGGATCGAGGGTGCCGGCATGCCCAACCTTGCGAATGCCAAGGAAATTTCGGATTTTCCGAACCACATCGAAAGACGTCCAATGCAGTGGCTTATCGATCAAAATATAATCGCCGGTTGAAAATCGTTGCTGAGACGTTGCGGCTATCCTGGGTGATGGCTGACTTCGTTCACGCATATCCGGACCCTCCCCAAGGGATTGCCGGTACTTATTAAAATAGCTTCCTTTCGTTGCCAATTGGTTAAATGAATTAATAGGCTCTTGCAAAAAGAACCCGCTGATGGCTTTCATTACCTGTTAAAATACAACGTCCTTGCTCCTGCTGATTATCTAGTGGAATACAACGGATGGTTGCCTTGGTAAGCTCTTTAATTTTTTCTTCCGTTTCAGCGGTACCATCCCAATGCGCCGACACGAAACCGCCTTTTGTATCAAGCAATCGGGTGAATTCTTCCCAACGATCAGCACGCTGAATATGTTCATCACGGAAAGTAAGTGCTTTATTGTAAATGGAATGTTGGATATCTTCTAACAGCGTACGGATGTGTTCGGATAACCCGTCCAGTGAGACGGTCGATTTTTCACCGGTATCACGACGAGCAATTTCAACGACCTGATTTTCGAGGTCTCTTAAACCCATCGCTACACGAACCGGTATACCCTTCAGTTCGTATTCGGCAAATTTCCATCCGGGACGCGCATGGTCATTATTATCATATTTCACCGAAATGCCTAATGATTTCAGTGACGTCATGATTTGCTGTGCCTTTTCGTCAATAACTGCTTTGCTTTCTTCGCCTTTGTATATAGGCACTATCACCACTTGTAAGGGCGCAATCCGGGGAGGTAAAATCAAGCCTTTATCATCACTGTGTGACATGATCAAGGCTCCAATCAGACGAGTTGACACTCCCCAACTGGTAGCCCAAACATATTCCTGTTTATTTTCTTTGGTGAGATACTGCACGTCAAAGGCTTTGGCAAAATTCTGTCCCAAGAAATGAGACGTGCCGGCCTGCAGGGCTTTTCCGTCCTGCATCAAGGCCTCGATACAATATGTGTCTTCAGCTCCGGCAAACCGTTCACTGGCCGTTTTGACTCCTTTGATGACTGGCACTGCCATATAATGTTCCACAAATTCGGCATACACATCCAACATACGAACGGTTTCTTCAATGGCTTCCTCTTTAGTGGCATGAGCCGTATGACCTTCTTGCCAGAGAAACTCCGCCGTTCGTAGAAAAAGCCGGGTACGCATTTCCCAGCGAACCACGTTAGCCCACTGGTTGACCAAGATGGGTAAGTCACGATAGGACTGAATCCAGTTTTTGTAGGTATTCCAAATGATGGCTTCGCTGGTAGGCCGAACAACCAATTCCTCTTCCAGGCGCGCTTCCGGATCGACCATCAATTTGCCCGGTTTCGATGGATCGTTTTTCAACCGATAATGCGTAACCACGGCACATTCCTTGGCAAAGCCTTCTGCGTTTTTTTCTTCGGCCTCGAAGAGACTTTTTGGAACAAAAAGCGGGAAATAGGCGTTGACGTGGCCAGTTGCTTTAAACATTTTGTCCAGCTGATCCCGCATATTCTCCCAGAGGGCATACCCATATGGTTTTATGACCATACAACCCCTCACGGCGGAATAATCAGCCAGCTCGCCTTTGATGACCAGGTCATTGTACCATTGCGAATAATCCGTTTCTCGTTTGGTGAGTTCTTTTGCCATAATAAATGCGATGGGCGCTAATTAGCTGATTTTTAACAATTGAGTACCAGTGATATGGATAGGATATCCGTTATTTAATAACCCGTAATTTAATCACCCGATATTCCATTAGCAAAAGTAATAACTTCGTGTAAGAATACCCTAAAATTGAAAAACATGAAACAGATTGTCCTGGCAGGTTTAATCCTGTCAATATTCTCGATTGGATGCAGCAATCGTTATGCCATCACGCAAACGCCGGACGATGTTTATTTTTCACCCGTACAGGGTGCTTCCGCCAATCAAAAAAACAAGGCACAATACACACAGCAAGACCGAACCGTTCGCATGTCCCGATTCAATCGTCGCTGGCGCTTTTTCGACGATGATTTCGGGTATGATTATCATCCCTATCAATATGGATATGCATACGGTTACTATTATAACCCCTACTACTATCCCATGCCTGTCTTCTCCGGATTCTCAGTCAGAAACCCAGTCAATTCCACTCCTCGCACCTCGAACCTGAACAGTTATAATTTTCAAGAGGCCTACGTGCCGAATCCAAAATACCAGACAGCATCAGGAAATACCCGGTCTATCCGTATATACAACAACAGCAATCAATCGGGTACCGGTAACACACGAACCATATTAACACCCGGTTCAGCGGATGGCCGAGGATACAATCCAACCCGAACAACCTCTCCCACACAAAGCGGCTCACCGGTAACTAGGCCTGCACGTAACTAACGGTAACCAATAGACTTTCAACTCCAACTATGAGAACAACGTTACTCCTTTGCTTTTTCTTTGTCGGCATTACGATTTTAACAGCGCAGGTTCCGGAAGATGTTATTCGACTGAGCTGGCACCATCACCAGGGCTCGGCCCGTTATATGGCAACCGGCGGAACCATGGGTTCACTCGGTGGGGATATTACGGCCACCTTTGTGAATCCGGCCGGACTCGGTCTCTACAAAACACGCGAATTTGTATTTTCTCCATCAATACTAAACCATCGCTCCAGTGCACTTTACCGCGATTCTTCCCTGATCACCAAAAATAGCCATTACAACCAGGGGCCAATTGGCTGGGTCATTGGTATGCCTGGATTTATTCAAAAAGACATACACACAACCGTATCGATTGCCTTCAACCAACATGCCAGTTTCAACAACCGTATTCAATATGCGGGAAACAATAATTTCAGTTCCTTTAGTGAACAATTTGCGGAAGAATTCGCGAATAGTGGCTACAGTGTAGGATCTGTCTTGAATAGTAATTCGCCATTACCATATACAGCGGCGCCCGCATTGAATACCTACCTGATTGATACCGTTCGAATAAATGGACTACTACAGGTAAAAGCAACCCCCGAATATTTACTCGATGCAGGAGGAAGTGTCCGGCAAGAAATGAATCGGATACAATCAGGTGGCTTGTATGAACTTGGATTGGCGCTGGCCACAAACGTTCGCGAAAAATGGCTTTACGGCGCCACGTTGGGTATTCCTATTATTCGATACCAGGACAAAAGCACGTTTCGGGAATCGGATGCCACCGGTGATACGTCGAACCGATTTGAATCATTTACCTATACCGATGACTTTCGCACTACTGGTAGCGGCATACAAATGAAACTGGGTGTCATTTATCGTCCGGCTGATTATATTCGGCTCGGATTCGCCTTTCATACACCGGGCGTACACATCTTAAAAGACACCCGAAGTACAACCCTCGAAACCCGATTGGAAAATCCGGTCAAAACATTTTACGAAACATCTGCGACGTTTACCAATGGGCAACCCGGCGAAAGTGAATACAGCTATACCTCTCCATGGAAAGCAATGGTCAGCGCCTCGTATGTGTTCCGTGAACTAGCGGATGTTCGCCGTCAGCGGGCATTCATTTCGGCCGATCTGGAGTATGTTCGGCATCAAGCCAGCCGGTTTCAATCAGCCAATGAAGCTCCAACCGCTGAAGAAACGAGTTATTTCAAAGCCCTGAATCAGGTAATCAAGAATGAATACCGAGGTGGCATCAATGTCCGTGTCGGGGGCGAGCTGAAATTCAATGTTATCATGGGGCGCCTGGGGTTTGCTTATTACTCCAACCCATACCGTGATGCAGCATTCAAAGCCAACCGAATGTTGTTGAGCGGAGGGATCGGTTATCGCAATAAAGGTATTTTTATTGATCTGACTTACGTGCATGCCCGCATTCGCAATGTGGATCTTCCTTACCGTCTCGAAAACAGGGCTAATACGTTCGCCAATCTTCGGCAACAAATTGGAACCATTTCGGGAACCCTCGGATTCAAATTCTAACCGCGAATCATTTCATCATCGATGTACGTGAGGATGGTTTGAAAGTCAGGAATCAACCAGGTGTATCGTCCGTCATTCCGAAACCAGGTAAGTTGTCGTTTGGCATACTGACGAGTATGCTGTTTGATCTTTTCAATGGCCATTTCCAAAGACAGATGTCCACCCAAATACTGAAAGAGTTCCTGATAGCCCACTGTGCGCAATGCCGGCCACGTTGCATACGCCTTCAACGAGGTTACCTCGGCCAACAACCCCGCCTGCATCATGTGGTCAACCCGATTATTGATACGGTGATATAATGCCTCACGAGGAATCGACAGGGCGACCCGGATCACACGAAAAGGCCTGTTTGCTTTTTCTGCCCGGTGAAAATCAAGAATAGACGAACCCGTACTTAATTTTACAGCCAGCGCCCGTGAACAACGATGCGGATTTTGGATTTCTCCTTTTTCTGCAAAAAGCGGATCCAATTGCTGAAGGCGCTCTTGAATGGCAGCCAGTCCACCCGATTCATACAACGCGTTTACCGATAACTGTATGGCTTCTGGCACAGCCGGAATCGGATCAATTCCATCAGTCAGCGCATTTATGTACAACCCGGTGCCGCCGGCCACAATGGCAACATCGGTATGCGCAAAAATGGAATCCAGCGCATTCAGAGCATAGGTTTCAAAGACAGCGGCATTCGGCGGCGATTGAATACTGTGTGTATCTATAAAATGATGGGGCACGGCTTCGCGTTGCTCAAACGATGGTTTTGCCACACCGATATGTAATTCGCTCAAACATTGTCGACTGTCGGCAGAGATTACTGATGTATTAAAATGGGTAGCTAACGCAATGGCAAGATCCGTTTTACCGGAAGCCGTTGGACCGGCCAGAATGATGCATGTGCGCTGCATGGAAATAGATGACTAATTTAATAGGCCGTTCAGTAATCAAGAATGGTTGAAAGCGGCGATTGAGATATGTCAAGGCCATATGACAAAAAGTACTTAAAACGCTGCCTCATCATCTAATGCATCTGACTCCTGATCTTGACTATTGCCATCTTGTTCGGCATCGCCATCTCCTTCCTGATTGAATCCTTCGCTCAACGCATCGGGGCGCAAATCATATTTTTCCTCCATTTCAGCCATCCGGGATTCAATGATACCCTTGGCACCGTATTGAGACGGGCCAATACCGTTTGTTCGGATACAGGAGGGATACTCCCATTTCGGATTTTCTTCTTTTTCGATTCCGATTAACTCAACCAGAAACCGCCAGTTTTTCGTGAAATCATACTCGTAAATAAACTTCTGATTGGGATCCGCAATTTCCGTTCCAATCGGAACTTCCTGCATGATCAATGGCTCCACTTTGTATGTTTTCGGATATTTTTCCAGACTGATTTCACGGCCCATTTGCCAGGCGTCATTCGATTTGTAAAAGGTAGCCGCATGTTTATTGTCAAAGGCATAGCTTTTCAGGATACCGAGATGCAAATCAAAAAACGTTTGCTTGTGTTTGACGACCACGTCGCGGTAAACAGTTTCGTCTTCCTCCCAGTAAATGCGGAATTTTAATACAGCCATACTCAAAAATAGGGTAAATCTTGTAAATCATTGGCACAGCCTATTTCATCACAGGCCAAGCTCTTTTCCTTTTTCGACCATGAACGCATGAGCGGCTTCATACGCATTGGGAATGACCCCATCGAGAATGGCTTCCCGGATGGCATTTTTTATGATTCCTACCATGCGGCCGGGCGGTAATGAAAAATGCGCCATGATCATTTCTCCCGTGACAGGCGGCTGCCAGTTTCGGATATGATCTTGTGCCTCTACTTCCGCACAACGTTGCATAACGAGCTCAAAATTGGCCTG
>JBJTXG010000098.1:0-7270 GCA_046082125.1 Ferruginibacter sp.
TCTTAATCCGTCTGACATCTACCTAAAAACAGGAAAAACAGAGACCTGCAGCCTGAAAAAAGCAGGACGAACAAATGTAAAAAACAGGACTGTATTCGATCTTCGTATATACAGGTTATGGATTTCCGTTTTACCTTTAGGCTATGCGTTGGCTTTTCATTTTTTGTTTTCTTGTCAGCTTGTTTTTCCTCGTCGGATTTGTTCAATCCAATCAGGAACCAACGCCGCGTTTGTCGAAAAAGGCCGCACTTGGTGAACGGTTATTTAATGAAAAAATATTATCTCTCGATTCCAGCATCAGTTGTGCCAGTTGTCACAAGCCGTCATTTGCTTTTGCCGATACGGTCGCATTCAGTTCGGGCATTTATGGTCGCCTAACAACCCGCAATGTGCCGTCGGTGATGAATGTGATGAACCGAAGTTTCTTTTTTTGGGATGGCCGTGCCGAAACGTTACAAGAACAGGCACTGATTCCGCTGCAACATCCAAATGAAATGGCGTTGCCCATAACGGAAGCCGTAAAACGATTGAACGCATCCGCTGATTACCGGAAAGCGTTTAAACAGGTTTATGGCAAACTTCCTTCGGCCGAACGAATGTTGGATGCGATTGCCGCCTATGAAGAAACCTTGGAAACCGCTGACACCAAGTTTGATGGCGTAGCCGATGGTGAGGGAACGCTTTCCGATTCGGAAGAAAGAGGCCGTCAATTGTTTGTGGGCAATAAAGCCAAGTGTTTTGATTGTCACAATATGGAAGACTTCACCGACGATGATTTCAAAAATATTGGTTTGTTCAACGGAAAAAATCTGAATGACAGCGGTCGATACCTGATCTCGCGTGACCCCAACGATATAGGCAAGTTCAAAACACCGGGCCTTCGAAATGTAGCCGTTACGGCACCTTACATGCACAACGGTATGTTCAACACACTGGAAGAAGTGGTCGATTATTACAATGATGTTCGAAAGATCGTACCCGATGCACAAAATATTGATCCGGCGCTCCGAAAGCCGCTGGGTTTGACCGAGCAGGAAAAAAAAGACCTGGTGGCCTTCCTCCAAACCCTAACGGATAAACGATTTATGAAGTCTCGCTCCAAAACATAACGAACCATCCCTTCAAAATATGCAATGTACCAATTTGCGCAAAATGCCTTGCTTTAACAAAAAATTAGTCAGCGTCATCGTCAATCTGTGAAGGAAAAACCTATCTTGTTCTTAACTAAAACTGAAAGCCATGAATACCGAAAAAACAAAAATTCTGCTGTGTGAAGATGACACCAACCTGGGCATGGTATTGAAAAACTACCTTGAACTTCATGACTTTGACGTCACGCTTGAACGTGATGGCCGACTGGGACTGGCTGCCTTCCAGCGTGAAAAATTCGACATCTGTTTACTAGATATCATGATGCCAAACATGGATGGCTTCACACTGGCCGAAGACATTCGAGACATCAATCCGGATATCCCGCTGTTTTTTCTGAGCGCCAAAACCATGAAAGAAGATATCATTCAGGGCTATAAACTCGGGGCCGATGATTACATCACAAAACCCTTCGACAGTGAGGTTTTATTGCACAAGATCAAGGCCATTATCAAACGCAACGAAGAACAAAACCGGGAAAATGCTGACGCAATATTCAATATCGGCAAATACCACTTCAATCCGAAATTGCGTGAATTGACATACGAAGGCAGTAAACAAACACTTTCACCCAAAGAAAGCGATCTGCTAAAATTGCTGGCCGAATACAAAAATGAATTATTGCCTCGTGAAAAAGCGCTGAAAAAAATATGGGGCAGCGACACCTACTTCAACGGTCGCAGCATGGATGTATATATCGCCAAACTCCGCAAATTGCTGAAAGCCGATGAAGCCATCAAGATTGTCAACATCCATGGTAGCGGATTCCGGCTCTTGATTACGGAGGACTAATATCCTGAATTACTCACTAAATAAATTAGATTGTGTGCCGCCTCTGTGCGGCACTTTTCCTGCATGGTTGTAGGCTTTTTCAGTCACCTCTCTTCCGCGGGGTGTGCGTACTAAAAACCCTTCCTGAATTAAAAAGGGTTCGTACACCTCTTCGAGCGTGCCTGCCTCCTCTCCCACCGCGGTGGCAATGGTGGTAATACCAACCGGGCCACCTTTGAACTTATCGATGATCGTGTTTAGTATCCGGTTATCCATCTCATCGAGACCATGCTGATCTACATTCAGTGCTTTTAATGCGTGTTGTGTGATGGCAAGATCGATTCGACCATTTCCAACCACCTGCGCAAAATCACGAACACGTCGCAACAAGCCATTGGCGATACGGGGTGTACCACGACTTCGGCGGGCTATTTCGGCCGCTGCTTCAGAGGTGATTTTCGTTTGTAAAATAGCCGCATTCCGAAGCAGGATATGTTGGAGCGTATCTGCCTGATAGTATTCGAGGCGTGATTTGATGCCAAACCGCGATAACAACGGAGCCGTGAGCAATCCGCTGCGGGTGGTGGCACCAATGAGTGTAAATGGATTCAGATTGATTTGCACGCTGCGGGCGTTCGGGCCGCTATCGATCAGAATATCGATTCGAAAATCCTCCATGGCAGCATAGAGGTATTCTTCCACGACTGTGCTCAAGCGGTGGATCTCGTCGATAAACAATACATCATTGGGCTCCAGGTTGGTGAGCAGGCCGGCCAAGTCGCCGGGTTTTTCAATCACGGGTCCGGATGTTTCTTTGATGTTCACTCCCATCTCGTTGGCCACAATCCTGGATAACGTGGTTTTGCCTAATCCGGGAGGACCGTGAAACAAGACATGATCAAGCGCTTCTCCACGCAGTTTAGACGCTTTGATAAAAACGGTGAGATTTTCGATGATCTGTGATTGTCCGCTGAAATCGCGTATGAGTCCGGGTCGTATCCGGTTCTCAAATTCCTTATCGGCCGATGGCTGGTTATCTTTTTGAGGATCGAGATGCGGGTTGGACATGCTTGAAATTGACTATAAAACTATGTTGATTCGTCGAAACGAATGAGGTTCCTTCTTCGGTGTTCTACTAAATCCGTCAACTATAATGATACTGATGTATTGCACTGGCCATTTCCTGAATCAGGGAAGCGTCTTTTTCAATGGCATTTCCGATGACGACCACATCAGCACCGGCCTTACAATTCAGATACGCTTTTTCCGGATCCGTGATGCCGCCGCCCACAATCAGCGGGGCCTGAATGGAAGACGAAACAGCGTTGATCATGGACTCTTGAACGGGTTGTTGAGCACCACTGCCTGCATCCAGGTACATGAGCTTCATGCCCAGCATTTCACCGGCCATAGCCGTACAAACCGCAATATCATTCTTGTTAGAGGGTATCGGACTGGCATTGCTGATATAGGATACCGTTGTTGGGGCTCCGCCATCAATCACCATGTAACCGGTGGAGAGAATCTCCAACCCGCTCTGACGAACAAAAGGAGCCGATACCACGTGTTGGCCGATCAACAAGTCGGGGTTTCGACCACTGATCAGCGACAGATACAGTAACCCATCGGCGGCAGGACTTACCTGGCTGGAACTGCCTGGAAATAGGACCACCGGCACGTTTGTCATCGTTTTGATCCGAAGGATGCACTGTTCAAGATTATCGGACACCACTAGGCTACCTCCTACGAATAAATAATCGACGCCGGCATCAACTGTACGGGGTATCAAGATATCGAGAATCTGGTCGTTGACTTTATCGGGATCAATCAACACCGCAAACGCCGGTTTCCGTTGTTGCTTACGCACCAACAGATCGGTATATATTTTTCCGGCAGGAATGAGTGCTGACATTCCTGCAAAAATGTGGCTTTTTTTGTTCTTACAGAAATATTAACGAACCGACACTGAACACAAAAAATACCGGCTACGGAATAGTGGTACATTTGTATATGCACGCATTCAGTCATGAAATACGCTATCAGACCGCCCGGAGTGGTGGAAAAGGCGGACAGCATGTGAACAAGGTTGAAACGATGGTAGAAGGCATCTGGCACGTAGGTGATTCGGCTTGTTTTACAGCGGTGGAAAAAGAACGTATCCGCCAAAAACTTGCTACCCGGATTACGAGTGCAGATACCCTGCGGGTTCGAAGCCAGGCAGCCCGAACCCAACGGGAAAACAAATCGCTGGTATTAAAAAAAATGACCGAATTAGTCCAGAAAGCCCTGATCGTGCCAACAAAGCGGAAACCGACCAAACCGACCATCGCATCTACCCAAAAACGACTGGCGCATAAAAAACAAACGGCCGAAATCAAACAAGGTCGAATGAAAATCAAGTCCCATGAATAAATGGCTATTTTTTATCGGATGCTGGTTTGGGTTGCCATTGGCTCAGGCTCAAACAAGGGATAACGGACGCATCGAAATTATTTTCTTACACATGGTTGATGAAAATCCACTGGTTTTACATGACAGTGTTTATTGGAATCCGCACAAGGAACCCTACTCGATAAAAAAATTAAAATATTATCTGACTGATTTTTACCTGGATGATACGCCGCTGCAAATCGGCAATGACCCCTATGTATTAATCGATGCCTCCAACGAGTACAATATTATTCAGGCAAGTGTTCCAGCCGGCACCTATCATACCCTTCGTTTTAAACTCGGCGTTGATAGTATCGATAACTGTAGCGGAGCACAAACCGGCGCCCTGGATCCGGCCAACGACATGTTCTGGACCTGGAACAGCGGCTATATCTTTTTCAAACTGGAAGGAACCAGTGATTCATCACAAGCCGATCTGAACCGGATTGAGTACCACCTGGGCGGTTATAAATCCGAACAAGCCATTCAGTCGACAATCGAACTTGGAGATCAACACGAGAACATTCAAATTAGTAACCGGCCTCATCAAAAAACGAGAATGCTGATTCGTATGGATCTGCAAAAGTTCTGGGGAAACAACGCCGCTGATTTGAAAATCAGTGAACGGCCCCTCTCCATGAAACCCGGCATCCGTGCTGATTATTTTCGCCGGCAATTTCGTCAACTTTTCAGCATGAAGAAGCATTACCAAGTACCGTAATCCTTGACAACGAACAAAACGATATTAGCCTGTTTAATTCTGCTTTCGTTTGTGCTGCTGGGTACAACCATCATTCAGTGGCAACCGGATCCGATTCCTTTTGAAACACCCAAAGGATGGCCTAAACCCCAAAAGATATTTTCCAAAAACAAATTGACCGAACAGGGATTCCAGTTGGGGAAAAAGCTGTTTTATGACGGCAAGCTGAGTACCGACGGCGAAGTGAGTTGCGCCAGTTGCCATCAGCAACATGCGGCATTTGCCAACTATGATCATGATTTGAGTCATGGCGTAAACAATACACTGAGTTTCCGCAATGCGCCCCCATTGATCAATGTGGCCTGGATGAAAGACTTGCACTGGGATGGCGGCATTAATCACATTGAGGTGCAGCCATTGGCACCGTTGACCAATCCGCAGGAAATGGGCAACAGCATTGATAGTGTCATTCGCTACCTGCAACAGGATACGGCGTATGTACGCCTGTTTCGCGAAGCGTTTGGTGATGAAACCATCAACAGCCAGCGAATGCTGAAGGCCCTGGCTCAATTTGTAGGCACGCTGATTTCCTCAAACAGCAAATACGACCGCGTGATGCGGGGTGAAGATCGGTTCACCGACTATGAAGAACGGGGCTATGTCCTTTTCAAAGCAAATTGTGCGGGCTGTCATAAAGAACCACTATTCACCGACAACAGCTTTCGAAACAATGGACAAAAACTGAACCGGTTTGGAGATGCCGGCCGTATGAAAATCACTCAAAAATCTGAAGACTCCCTCCAATTCAAAGTGCCCACGCTTCGAAATGTCCAGCTTACATTCCCGTATACACATGACGGTCATGTATACTCGCTTTTTCAGATGATTGATCATTATCGGAGTGGTATTGATACTACCCGAACGGATATTGATCCGCTGCTCCGCCGAAGAATCAACATGACCAACAAAGACCGCATTGAATTGGTGTATTTCTTATACACGCTGACAGACAGCTCCTTCATCCGTAATCCACGTTTTGCCCCAGACCGTAAAATCGTACCAAAAAATCCGCACCATTGACGAGGGTCTTGAATTATTCAAGTAACTTTCGGTCATTAATCAATTCCGTTGAGCGACATCAAACAACTGGCCGGTCAGACCATGTGGTACGGTTTACCCACCGTTGTAGGCCGTTTTTTGGGTTACCTGCTTAACATGGCCCTGCCTTTTTTTGTGGCCTTGCCGGCAGACACGGCTGATCTCGTGCAGGTGTATACCCTCATTCCGTTTTTGAATATTTTATTTTCATACGGGTTGGAAACGGCTTTCTTCCGTTTCGCTCAAACCCATGACAAAAGCGAATTGTACGGTACCTTGACCATATCGATCCTGATCAGCACCGTGCTGTTTTCAGTTTGTTTATGGTTATTGAGTCCGGTTTTAGTCGATTGCGTGGATTTGCAAAAACACCCCGAATACCTGGGCTGGATGATTGCTATCCTGGCGCTAGATAATCTGAGCACCTTGGCTTTTGCGCGGCTACGACTGGATAACAGGCCCCGGAAATATGCATTTGTCCGACTCGCCGGTATTGTCTTACACGTTTTTTTTGTGTTCTTTTTTCTGGTTATTCTTCCAAAAAATGCAGAAGGCGGCCTATCTGCCTTCATTGCCCAATGGCTTAACCTCAACATGGGCGTGGGCTTCTACCTGGTGGCTAATTTTTTAGGTAGTTTATTTGTATTCCTTCTACTCAGTCGTGATATTTTTTCGATCCGTTTTCAATTCAACGGTGCATTATGGAGAAAAGTGCTTCGGTATTGTTATCCGATGATTATTGTGGGAATGGGCGGTATGGTCAATGATGTGCTCAGTCGGTTGATTTACCGGCATGCAGTGGATTTACCACCGGCACAGGCCGATCATGAGTTAGGTATCTTTGCCAATATTTTTCGGCTTGCCTTGTTGGTAACCATCATGATTCAGGCTTTTCGGATGGCTGCTGAGCCCTTCTTTTTCAAACAAAGTCAGGACAATAATGCACCCAAGACATACGCCAAGGTGATGAAGTTTTTTATCATCGCCTGTTGTTTCATGTTTTTGCTGGTTGGATTGTTTCTAGATGTGTTTGTATGGATTTTTGAAAACCTGACCCCCAACAAGCAATGGGCTGAAGGGATTGAGGTCGTTCCCTTACTGACGTTGGGTAATATTTTTTTA
>JBJTXG010000099.1:0-3359 GCA_046082125.1 Ferruginibacter sp.
CCATCAATACCATCAGCACCCTCAATACTATCGATACCATCAATATCGTCCTGGTCGTCCTCACCGTCTTGCTCATCGACCGACGTGTTTGACACGGGCGCGCTGTGTGAGAATGCGGGGCGCGCTTGTCCACTAATATAAGCGTAGTCAGTTTTTATGACCCTTCCCAGGAAAATTACTTCACCAAACCATACAGTGAAGAAACCGGCAAACTGATCGACCAGGAAGTTCGGCTACTGATTGACCGCGCCTACGAAAAAACGAAAACGCTTTTGCAAACCCACCGTGATGCAGTGGAAAAACTGGCTAAAGAACTACTGGTCAAGGAGGTTTTATTCAAAAGTGATGTGGAAGCCCTGATCGGAAAACGCCCGTTTGAAGAAAAAAAGATTCTGGAAGCACCACAAGACACATCAACAGACATGGAACCAACATCTGAAACCGGCTCCGCCAACAGTGCCGGTTCTGAACAGCATCCATCATGATAATCTCGGACGTTGAATACCGCAAAAGAAAACATATTGAAACGAATCCGAGCAGCACTCGTGCACACAACACCGCTGCCATTCACTGATGCCGAAGGACATGCAACAGTCCTTCATCGTGATCAGGAAGATTTTGCCGTAACCTTTGCCCAAAAATTCACTGAACTGCAAGGACGATTCACGTATTGCACCGACCAGGAAGATCTATTAGCCAAGCTCCGTTCGCTGATTGAAAAAGAGCAGTGGGGATTGGTTTATTGTGTCGAATCACCTTTCCGGGAAATGCTCTCCCTCATTCAAATTGAACCGTCTACCGATTTGCCTGGATGCGATGTATCCATCACCGGCTGTGAATATCTCATCGCCCGAACCGGAAGCATCCTGATGAGTTCCGCACAAGCATCCGGACGAACAACCAGCGCCTATGCACCCATTCATATTTGTATCGGACATACTGCACAACTGGTTGCTGATCTGAAAGAGGCTTTTCCGCTGATAAAAACAACTTATCAGTCGCGCCTGCCTTCCATGATCACGGTGGCTACCGGTCCAAGCAGAACGGCCGATATTGAAAAAACACTGGTGACCGGGGTTCATGGTCCGGGTGTTGTATATTGTTTCCTGCTGGAATCGTAATTTCATTCTATGGAAGAAAGGCAACAAGACATTCGGCATTTGTTTGTATATGCTTCCCTGCGGAGCGGTTTTCACAACCCGGCTTACCGGTATATTTCCGACTTTTTCATTTCGGAGGGTGAGGCCATAACGGCCGGTTGCTTCTATGACCGCGGAAACTACCCCGTGGCCATCCCCAACACCGAGGGCCGTCATATTTTGGGCGAACTATATCAAATCAAAGACCCTGCGTCGTTCCCGTGGGTACTGAATCAGCTTGATGATTACGAAGGATTGAATACGGAACCTGGTGAGGCTTCCCCATACCGAAGAGCTATTACCACAGTCATGATCCTGGGAAAGCCCGTAGACGCCTGGGTATATTGGTATAATGGCGATACAACCGGACTTCCGGTAATCCAAACCGGTGATATTTTACATTATCTTCAAGGCTTGCACAAACCTTAAATGAACCTGATGCATGGCCGGTAAAAAAATTTACTTTATTTCGGATTTTCATTTGGGGGCACCAGATACCGTTACCAGCCGCAAACGCGAGCATGAGATCATTTCGTTCTTAACAGCGATTCGCCCGGACACCGCCGAATTGTTTGTGTTGGGCGACCTGTTTGATTTTTGGTTTGAATACAGAACCGTGGTGCCCAAGGGCTATGTTCGTGTGCTGGCCGCTTTAGCCCAATTCACCGATGACGGTATTCCGGTGCACTTCTTTGTGGGTAACCATGACATGTGGATGAACGACTATTTCAAGAAAGAACTGGGCATGCAGGTTTATTTTGAACCAACCCGATTCGAACGCGATGGTAAAACTTGGTTGATTGGTCATGGTGATGGACTGGGCCCGGGAGACAAGGGCTATAAATTCCTGAAAAAAATATTCCGAAACCCGGTTTGCCGTTTTCTGTTCAGCATCACCCCACCGGTAATTGGAATCGGACTAGCCGATTTTTTCAGTCGGAAAAGTCGCTCAAAAACCGGACACACCGATCAGGTCTTTTTGGGTGAAGACAATGAATGGCTGATTCAATTTTGTAAACAGTCATTACAAAAAGAACACACCGACTTCTTTGTGTTTGGACATCGTCATTTGCCGCTGGACATTCCTCTCTCCAACAACGCCAAATACGTCAATACCGGCGACTGGATCACGCACTACAGTTATGCGGTTTACGATAATCACGAACTAATCCTGCATCGTCACCCATGAGCCGAAAATACTGCTTACTGCTTTATTTATTGATTGCCTGGGTTGGTTCAGTAACCGCAGCCCGATCATTGTCGGATACACTTTTCCCTTGGGGTAACTATCAGCTAAAAACCCACCTAACTGGCGAGTTCAGTCAGTTTGAACCCGATTTGTTCGGCAATATCCTTGCCATCCGAAAAACAGGCCAATTGATTAAATATGCTCCCAATGGAGACAGTCTCGCCGCCTTCAATGATTTAAAGCGATATGGTGAACCCCAATCCATAGACGCACAAAATCCGCTTCGGATTCTCTTGTTCTATGAACGATATGCAACGGTTGTGGGTTTAGACAAACTGCTGATACAACGGAATCAGTGGAATCTGCGTGAAAAAAACCTATTCTACACCAAAGCGGTTGCCAATGCATACGACAACCAGCTATGGGTCTATGATGGCGCCGAAGCCAAACTTAAAAAATTCAATGAACAATGGCGGCTGCTATTAGAAAGCGCAGATCTCCGTTTGCTAACTGGTGAATCACCTGAACCCGTTTGCCTCTTGCAAACAACCGAACAGGTAATCGCTTATGATCCGGCTATCGGCTTCGTTTTTTTTGACTTGTATGGTGGATTTCAAAAAATCATTCGATTCCGTAACTGGCATTCGGTCGGTTTTTTTGATGGATGGCTGTATGGCATCGAAGGAAAACAATTGCGGTTGTATCAACCCGGAAGCCTTCGCGACCGCACGGTATCGTTACCAGCGGGCTGGTCGTTTGTTCAACAAATCCGAATACTCGGAAAATCACTCTACACCTTATCCGAACATTCAATTGATATTTACCAATTACTTTAAGTTTAGTCCGCATGGAATGGATAGATCACACATTTTTAGATAATAGTATCGGGGAACTGTTATTGATTATCCTGATCATTACGTCCATTTTTCTATTACGGCAGTTTTTGTCAAGTTACCTTGCCACGCTCCTTTTTGAACAAATACACAGACGGTGGGTCAGCATTGACCGCTCTCATTTTTTTTCTTCCATTC
>JBJTXG010000100.1:0-3052 GCA_046082125.1 Ferruginibacter sp.
GCTTCCGTGAGTGCGAAAGATTTGACAGCTTTATATTCATTAGTATGAGAAACAAAATGACATCAAATAAAAAAGTCAGAACTTCATGACCGCTATTGCTATCATTTTCGTTCTGACTTTCTGTGCACTTTGCTTCCGTGAGTGCGGAAAATTTGAACAGTTTACTTTAATCAGAATGAGAAAATAAGAGCATTTATTATTTTAAGCCAAAAGGCTCCAGAAGCTGACTTTTACATCAACTCCTGAAACCTTTTGAATTTTTTGAACTTATTGAACTAATTCAACATCGCGTAAGCGATTAGTACTTCACCATCCTACTGATCTTTCTCACATCTCCCTGAATTGCCTCCAGCATATATACGCCAGGCTTAAGTTCAGAACCAATATTGATTTGACTTTGAGATGCTGCTAACATTGTTTTGATTACTCTGCCTTGAACATCCAGAACTCTCAACCTCACTTCATTACTCTTATCAGCAGATTTTATTTGCAAATTGAAATAAGTAGTTGTAGGATTGGGATAAATCACAACATCTAATGACTTTTCATCCAAAACTGTTAACTGTTTTAATGGAGCAGAACCTCCCGCTACATATGGTACAAGTTTTACCAATACCGTTTTCGCACTTCTGCTAAGAAAAACTGATGAACCAAACCCGGCTTACTCACAATTTTTTAGGTTATCCACAAAATGGTGTTGATAAATACGGCCATATTCCTAAGTTTATTTTATTAAAATATTTATACAAGTTTAATATTCTAATTATTAGAAAGATAAAATAAACCCCCTTAATACATTTTGAAATACAAATATAAAGAGTATCTTTTGTGCCTTCCGCACCTATGTATATCCAATTCCTATTCTAAAATTAACTTCTGTCATCCGCATTAAATAAATTTTCAAGATTGTCGTATATCCTTATGGGTAAGCAATAATACTGAATCTATAATTATTCTATATCATTCCGGTAAATAATTGTGTTTAAAAAACAGCAACTTTAAAAAGTTTTTTATCAGAGTATAAACAAAAATCCGCCGGCATGTATAATTATGTCCTGGTGCTGAATGGCAAACCGGCAGACAGCAAACAAATGATCATTGAATAATAACCATAAACCACATACCAAATACAAAAAAATATAAAAATGAAAAAACAATTATTATTTGTACTTGTATTTTTTAATGCAGTCACATCATTCGCCCAATGGTCACTAACCGGCAACGCCGGAACAACCACTTCCAATTTTATCGGAACAAGAGATGCTCAGGCATTGAGATTTAGGGTGAAAAATGTTGCTTCGGGAATTATTGACTCCGTTTCGGGCAATACCGCATTGGGATATATGTCTTTACAATCATCCGGGGGAAGCAGAAATGCTGCTTTTGGAATCAAGTCACTTAATCGCGTCACTACGGGTAATAATAACACCGCTATCGGTGCAAATACTCTTCTTTTCAACACGAGCGGTAGTTCGAATACCGCAGTTGGATCCGAGGCCCTTTATAACAATAATAGTGGTATAGAAAATACTGCCATTGGTTACCAAGCTTTGAGAGAAAACATTTATGGTTTTAGAAATACAGCCATTGGATATCAAGCATTACTTAGCAATAAAGATTATGATAACACTGCCACAGGTTACCAAGCACTAAGAAACAACATCTCTGGCAATAACAATACTGCTATTGGACTACTCTCACTTTCAACTAATACTAATGGGAGAAGCAATACGGCAACAGGAAGCCTTGCGCTATTGTATAATACAAGCGGAGGATATAACACGGCGAGTGGATCAAGTGCTCTAGCAGCTAACACCACCGGGAATGACAATACTGCTAATGGAAGCTTAGCGCTTAGAAATCATATTACAGGGGATAACAATACCGCCAATGGTAGCTGGTCTCTTTATGCTGATATTGACGGAATTGGAAATACCGCCAATGGTAGCTGGGCTCTTTCCAATAATTCATCAGGGAAAGCCAATACGGCAATAGGAGATTCTGCTTTAGTGACCAACACGATTGGAAAAAATAATACCGCTCTTGGTTATCGTGCTGATGTACTTGCCAACAATCTTTCCAACGCCACCGCCATTGGTAATGGAGCCATTGTAGATTTCAGCAATAAGGTAGTTATTGGAAATACAGCAGTCACGAGTATTGGCGGTCAGGTAGGATGGATGGTCTTTTCAGATGGAAGAATCAAAAAAAATATCAAAACTGATATACCCGGCTTAAGTTTTATTAATCTACTTAAACCTGTTAGTTATAATTATGATATTAAAAAACAACACACTTTGGAAGGCAGAATCGACAATACCGACAACTACGAAGGAAAAGATGATATCGAGAAAATAGTTTTCTCAGGTTTCATCGCACAAGAAGTAGAAGAAGCCGCCAAAAAAATCGGTTATACATTTTCGGGTATAGACAAAAGCGGCAAAATCATGGGTCTTCGCTACAGCGATTTTGTAGTACCTGTGGTAAAGTCGGTGCAGGAGCTGGCGGCAGAGAATGAAAAACAGGAAAAGAAAATTGATGAACTGAGCAAGGAAAACCAATTGCTTAAAGAAAAGATTGAAAAAATAGAGTCGTTACTTTCCAAGTCATCAGCAAATATTCCTGTGGAGTCGTTCAAAAAACAATCCTCCACACTGGAGCAGAATGTCCCCAATCCATCGAACGGCAGCACATCTATTGGTTTTAATCTTACAGAAAAAAATAGCATAGCATACATTAATATATATGCACAGAGCGGTGCGCTTGCTAAAACTTTTAAAATCAACGGAGAGGGCCAAAACAGTATTACGATTAACCGAAATGAGCTTGCTGCCGGAGTTTACAATTATGTTTTAGTAGTAAACGGCAAACCAATAGATAACAAAAAAATGATTATTGAATAATAACTATAAACAAATACGTATATCCGTTTGGGCTATTCTGATTTTGTGATTTTTGGTGGCAACGGAATGCCTGAGGGATTAATTTATTTGATTCATTTGTCCCGATAGCTATCGGGATTGATTATTTGATAATTTACCGCGAAGCGGTC
>JBJTXG010000101.1:0-17682 GCA_046082125.1 Ferruginibacter sp.
TTTTTGCTTCCGCGAATTCCAGATAACCTCATGACGATGGCTTCCTGGGTGTTAACCAAGGACGATGCCTTGTTATTGTTATTTGCCGTGTTGATGATGATGGCCGCCATCCGGATGATTCGTCCGGTTCAACCGGGTTCAACCGATTCAACCCAACAGCCAACAACTGGAATCGCTTGGGGATTGATGCTACAAGGAGGAGGAGTAGGTGTGTTGAGTGGTCTAGTAGGTGCCGGTGGCGGATTTTTGATGATACCGGCTATGGTTCTCTTGGCCAAGATACCCATGAAAAAAGCGGTTGGCACTTCACTCGCTGTCATTGCGGCCCATTCGCTGATTGGATTTACGGGCGATTTACAACAGCCCAAGGCATTCGATTGGTTGTTACTGTTGGTTTTCACATCCCTGGCTATCCTGGGTATTTTTATGGGCATGTGGCTTACCCGTTTTTTTTCCGGCGATCGGTTGAAAACTGGCTTTGGCTGGTTTGTATTGGCCATGGGTATTTATATCTTACTCAGTAAAGGCATTGGTTTTTGATCATATCGCATAAACAGCATCCGGCTTTTCTGAAATGAATGGATACCTTTAGGCACTCAACTTGAATGCCTTCCAATGCCGCGTGTATTTTTTCTTTTTTTGATACTGTTCGTATACTTTAAACCGAAAGTCGGCGTTGGTCAAACCATACAGGGTAGCGTATTCGTGTCCGATAAGCCGGTAGCCGGTGCAGTGATTACGGGTGTTTCATTTACGTTCAACACATTCACGGACACCAGCGGTTTTTTTCAGGGGGTTGTTGCTGAATTCCCGCAAACAATTGAGATTCGTGCGGTTGGCTACCAGCCGCAAATTTATACCATTCACGATACGTCGTTTATTCGTATCCGTATACAACCGATAGGAATCATGCAGGAAGTGATTGTCAATAGTAGCGCAACGGGCACGCTGATTTCTGATCGAAACTCCATCAAAACCGAACAGATCACCAAAGCCGAATTAGGAAAAGCGGCTTGTTGCGATCTGGCGGGTTGCTTTGAAACCCAATCAACCGTTCAACCGCAAACCACCAATGTGCTTACCAATACCAAGGAGCTACGGATCCTGGGATTGTCGGGTGTATACAATCAAGTGCTGATTGATGGGCTTCCGATGATTCAGGGGTTGACCTACACCTACGGCATCAGCAGTATACCGGGTACGCTGGTAGATAATATTTACGTGGCCAAAGGAGCCAATAGCGTGCTGCAGGGCTTTGACAATATCAGTGGTCAAATTAATGTGATAACACGCGATCCCGATACAAGCCAACGCCTCTATGCGAATCTGTATGTAAACCGCTTTCTTGAAAAACAAGTTAACCTGAATTGGAACAGCCGGGTCGGAAGTTGGACTAACCTTACGGCATTTCATGTAGTCCAACCCGCTAATCGCATAGACCGGGATGACGATGGTTTTCTGGATGTATCCCGCCTGACCCGTTATCAGGTTTTCAGTAAATGGAAATACGGGGATGATGATGAGTATGGCTGGCAAAGTCGTATAGGTATCCGCTATCTGAATGAACAACGTATTGGCGGACAAACCACATACAACCCAAACACCGATAAAGGCGGCAACCGTGTTTACGGCCAACACATCACCTTCCAGCAGCCCGAACTATGGACCAAAACCGGTTATTGCTTCAATGATCAATCGACGTTGATGCTGTTTGCCTCGGCGTTTCACCAGCGGCAGGAATCAGCCTTTGGCAGTTTACTGTATAATGCCCGACAAACCAATGTATACGTCAACCTGCAGTATGAACACTCGTATGGCAATCATGATCTCAAAACCGGACTGAGCGTTCGGTCGTTGCACCTTGATGAGACCATTGGATTTGGCGATACCACCCTAGGGCGAACCTATGCCGGACGTTACCTGCGTTCAGAAACCATTGGTGGATTTTTTGCCGAAAACACTATGCGCTTTTGGAACGATCGGCTGACCTGGATTGCCGGTTTGCGAATAGATCATCATAACGCTTTCGGATACACGCTTACACCCCGCACTTTAATCAAGGTTGCTATCGCACCCAAAACCATCTTACGTGCCAATATCGGAACCGGTTGGCGAACAGTCAATGTTTTCAGTGAAAATATGCCGTTGTTGGCCAGTTCCCGAAACGTACTATTTGAAGAACCGTTATTACCGGAGCGCGCGCTCAATTACGGCATTAACCTCACACAAAAATTCAACCTGGCCAATGATCAGCTATCGGGCTACATTAGTATTGATTACTACCGCACCGATTTCAGTCGCCAGTTTTTTCCGGACTATGACGTTCAACCCACGCTGGCTATTATCCGGAACTTCGGAGGCCAGAGTCGCAGTGAGGGTTTTCAGGCCGAGTACAATGTAGCTTTCCTTAAACGCTTTGAATGGCGGCTGGGGTATACCTATCTTAATGTATATCGTCGAACCGGCAACACAACGAATATCCTGCCATTTAATCCTGCACACAAAGTGCTTACTTCGTTTAGCTATAAGCCATTGTCGCGTCGTTATCATATTGATGTGAATGTGCATTGGTATGGCCAACAGCGATTACCCGACACCAAACGTAATCCCGAACCGTACCGTCGCCCAGACTATTCCGATCCGTTCACCGTGGTCAATGGGCAATTCACCCGAACCGGCCAAACGATTGAATGGTACGTTGGCTGTGAAAATATATTCGACTTCCGGCAACGACGTCCATTGTTGGGTTGGCAAGATCCGTTCGGGCCTTATTTTGACACTTCCGCCGCCTGGGGGCCTACTCGTGGACGCGAATGGTACCTGGGTATTCGCTATACCTTGAACCGCTGATTTGATTTTGGAGATTATCGGTGTTTTCATTGCATCTCATCTACCTGAATATTTGCATCTTTGCTTATAATTCCGGATACATGAATCGAATACTGGTACAGGCGCTGCTACGCAGCTTTGTGTTGCTTGTTTGTTGGGGAACTTTTTGGACAACAGCTAACAGTCAAACGTTGACACAGCCACCCGTAAAGGTCTTGGTGGTGGTGGCCCATCCGGATGATGAAACAGCCATGGCGGCAACTATTTACAAAATCACTCACGAGCAGGGCGGTGTGGTCGATCAGGCCGTCATTACCAATGGCGAGGGTGGTTATCGGTATTCCTTGTTGGCCGAACCCTATTATCAACTGAAATTAACCGATGAATCGGTGGGGCGCACCCATTTACCGCGTATCCGGAAACAAGAGTTAATCAATGCCGGCAAAATCATCGGTATTCGGAATCATTATTTTTTCGATCAAAAAGATGCCCGGTACGGACTCGATGCCCGTGAGCCACTGGATACCACCTGGAATGTACGCTGGGTTGAAACTCGTCTAACTGAACTCATGACTGAAAACGGCTACGACTATGTATTTTGTCTGCTGCCCGATTCTACAACGCATGCCCATCACAAAGCAGCAACGATTCTCGCATTGCGATCAGCCAGCACACTTAAAAAAAAGCCCGTTGTCTTGGGTGCGTATACATCCAACAAAACGGATACGACTACCCGAAACTATATACCGCCGGCTGGTTATCCAATTACCCGATCATCGTCCAGCAGCCCAGTATTCCGGATTGACCGAACTACCCCCTTCGGTTTCAATAACCGCCTGAACTATAAAATTATCGTCAATTGGGAAATCGCCGAACACAAATCACAGGGAACAATGCAAACCTTCATGAATCAGGGCGACTATGAACATTTTCGAATGTTTGATGCCAATCCGGATGGATCAGACAAGTCATCCTTACAATTTTTTCAAAAGCTGAATAATCAAACGCCGTCCTTTTAACTAAAAAAGTATGCTATACAAACCATTCCAATTATTGTGGCTAACTGCGTGCATCTTACTGCTAGGAGCTTGTGGAGGCTCTTCCAAAAAAACACTGGTTGTATACTCACCTCATGGCAAAGAATTGCTCGGAGACTTTGAAAAAGCCTTTGAAAAAGTCAATCCCGATGTGGATGTACAATGGCTGGATATGGGATCGCAGGAGATATTCGACCGTATCCGAACCGAATCCGCTAATCCGCAGGCTGATCTCTGGTGGGGCGCTCCAGCCACTATGTTCATGCGTGCCGAGTCACTGGGGTTGCTTGCATCCTACAAACCTATTTGGGCCTCGCAGGTGCCGTTAGCGGCCAAAAGCAAAACGGATAGCTGGTACGGCACGTTTTCTACCCCGGAGGTCATTGCATTCAATCGAAACACACTCAACGAAACCACCGCTCCGCAAGACTGGTCCGACATTGTTTCGCCGGAATGGAAAGACAAGGTTGTTTTACGAAATCCCATGGCATCGGGTACGTTGCGGGCTATTTTTTGCGGTATGATTGAACAATCGGTACAACGAACCGGCAACGAGGATTCCGGCTGGAACTGGTTGAAACAACTTCATGCCAATGGTCCGGATTATGCCGCCGATCCGACTCAATTATATGCGCGCTTGGGAAGTAACAAGCCTATGGTCACCCTTTGGAATATGCCCGACATCGTGTTGCAAGCTGAAAAATACAAGTACCCGTTCGGCTACGTGTTTCCTAAAAACGGCACGATCGTGGTTACCGATGGCATTGCGTTGGTTAAAGGCAGTCGGCAGTCTGAACTGTCTAAAGCCTTTTATGAATTTGTGACTACCAAAGAAAGCCTGCTGCTGCAGGCTGAAAAATATTATCGGATTCCTGCACGAACGGATATTCCCCGGGAACAGCTGCCCGGCTGGTTAAAATCGGCATCTTACAAAACCCTCGATATTAACTGGCAACAGGTTGCCAACAGTGAAGCCCAATGGATGAAACAATGGGATGCTACTATCAAATCAAATCCCTAAACCGTGGCTTTTTTAGAACTACGCAATATCTCCAAAACATTTGCCGGTTCTCCGGTATTGCAGGATATCAGTCTTTCTATTGATCAATCATCCATTTTATCGCTGCTTGGGTTAAGCGGATGTGGTAAAACAACGTTGCTGCGTATTATTGCCGGTTTGGAAAAGCCGGATTCGGGCAGTGTGTGGCTCGATGGCCACGATATTACGAACCTTGTGCTATCCAAACGTCCGGTTGGCCTTGTATTTCAAAACTATGCCTTGTTTCCGCACATGACGGTATTTGACAATGTAGCTTATGGACTCACCATTCAGTCATTGCGATCAGAACTCATTTCATCTAAGGTGAAATCAATTCTGGAAACGCTTCGTATGGATCACCTGGCACAAAAAAATGTCACATTATTGAGTGGTGGTGAGCAACAGCGTGTGGCACTGGCAAGAGCCCTCGTTACAGAGCCACGATTATTATTGCTCGATGAACCGTTGTCGAATCTGGATCAGGCTATTCGGGAAGAGGCGCGCTTGGCGATTCAGCAATTACAACAAGAACGGGGCATTACTACTGTTTATGTTACCCATGATCAATCAGAGGCCTTGTCGTTGTCGGATAAAATGGCGTTAATGAACCGGGGCAGGATAGAACAGTTTGGAACGCCTTTTGAACTCTATTATCATCCACAATCCGTTTTTACGGCGGGTTTTGTTGGGCACTGCAACATTCTTTCTTTTGAACAGGCTAGTACCTATTTCAATATTCCGGTGGATGTGAATGCATCGAACAAAGCCATCGCCCTGTTACCCGAACAGATACAGATACGAAAAGAAGCGTCGGGTGCGTTACTAACTATTCAGGCTTTGTCATTCATGGGAGCATTTACCGAAGTGGTGCTTGCTGATACAAAAGTTCGTATAAAGGCCAGGTTGTTTATTTCCGGCGATCATCGCTATACAATCGGCGAACAGGTTGCTGTTTCAGTCGATCCGGCTCATATCAAAATCGTTACCGGCCATGCGTAACCAACGATCGTTTAGTGGGTTACTGATTTACGGAGTAGTGGCTTTCTTTTTGATCGGCTATGTGATTTATCCGCTCAGCAGGCTTTTCCCATACATTGACTGGGCTGCCATCCGTCCATTTTTCACGAAACCGGATCAGTGCGCGGCCGTGGTAAACTCGGTTGTGCTTTCGGTGTTGACGGTTTTAGGCAGCGCGATTATAGGAACAGCATTGGCATACGTTATGCATCTCAAACGCATGCCTTTTCAGGGGTTCTTTTCGGCCGTATTGCTGATGCCATTGGCCTTGCCACCCATGGTGGGTGTGATGTCGTATTTGTTTTTGTTTTCAGAGAACGGGTTGTTGTATTGGTTATTCGGTTATAGTCAGTCGCTGGCTTCGGGTTATGCAGCCATCCTCATTGTTCACCTGTTTTCGTTTTATCCGTTGTTTTATGTGTTTATTGGTAATCGATTAAAATCGATCGACCATTCGGTGATTGAAGCGTCTCACATGCTGGGTGCAGGTAAAACACGCACTTTTTTCAGGGTCCTTTTGCCGTTGTTGTTCCGGGCTATGATCAGTGCCGCATTGCTAACGTTCATGGCCAGTATGGCTTCTTTTTCGGCGCCGTTTCTGTTTGGTGGTTCGATGCGATTTCTAACTACCGATATTTATTATGCGAAGATAAACGGCGATTTATCTACGGCGGCAACCGCCTCGTTGTTATTAGTGTTGTTTTCCGGTTTATTTCTTGCTTTTTTTACTATCGCTGGCCGCTCATTGAAGGCTACGGCTGTAAGCAAAGGAACACGTAAGGCACATGATATTATTGTTTATCAACGAAAGCCCCGACGTACGGCTGCTTTCCTTTTTGTTTTCTGTGGGTTGCTGCTGCTACCGGTTGGTTCGCTGGTTTTTATTTCGTTGATGCCGGAGGGGTTTTTAATGCAGCCCGATCTTGGTTTGACTTTATCATTTGATCATTATCAACAGATTTTGCAGGAACAATCTTTTTTTGAGCCCTTACTTCACTCCGTGTATACGTCGACGTTAGCGGTTGGCTTATCCCTGATTGTTGGGTTGTTGATTGCCTCTATTTCTGTTCAGAAAAAAGGCCCGGCCAAACATATCGTTGATTGGATGGCCGTGATTCCCTACGGAATTCCCGGTACGGTGATTGGACTTTGCCTGATCATGGCGTACAATCAGCCCACCTTTTTTTCATTTAATACGGTATTGGTTGGTCATTTCTGGATCTTACCTATTGCGTACTTGATCCGCAATGTACCAGTGATGACGCAGGCAATTCGAACCGGCTGGCAGGGCATTGATCCTACTTTACAGGAAGCGTCGCTGATGCTTGGTGCGTCGCCTTGGAAAACAGCCTTCGCTATCACATTGCCATTATTGCTGCCTTCCATGCTCGAAGGGGGATTGCTTGTTTTTATCAATGCATTTGGTGAGTTTGTGGCTACGGTTCTTTTGTACACCCCATCCACTAAAACCATGCCCATTGAGTTGTATGCACAGTTACGCATGAATAATTATGGGATGGCCGCCGCCTACGGGGTCATATTGTTTGTGTTGATTCTGCTGGTGATTGGGATTGTCCGCCGACTGGTTAAACGCAATAGTGCACAACAACCTGCTGGCTAGTCAGATAATAGTGTTTGCTCAATGATGTTGGAGCAAGGGCTGCACGATTGTCCATTCCGCGTGTAAGTCGAGGACCAGCTGCTTCATGTCGGGTGAGATGGAATCACTGCTTCGTCCTTTTTGTTCCAGAGTAGCCGCGATTTCTTTTAAGGCGGGCAGATGGAGGTTCAGGGCAGTTCCTTTTATTTTATGGGCGGTTTTCCATAGATCGTCCAGCTGGTTTTGGTCGAGAGCAGTCGATAATTTATTCAGTTGTTTGGGTATGTCATCCAGCACAATGGCAATGAGTTTGGTTACCAGTTCTTTTTTATTGCCACATCGTTCCATCAATGATGTCGGTTCAAAATGAATGAGGGGAGATGAGGTGTTGAATAGCGTGGCAATAACCGCTCGCAATTTTCCTGAATCCAGTGGTTTGGTTAAAAAATAATCCATGCCCGCTGCCAAGCAGTTTTCCTGTTGTTCAACAAAAGCATCGGCCGTAAGGGCCATGATGGGTACATGGAGTCCGGTCGTTTGTTCTAGCATTCGGATGTTGCGCGTAGCTTCGACGCCGTCCATCTCGGGCATGTGAATGTCCATCAAAATGAGATCAGGCCGAGTGCGTTGGTAGGATGCTATGGCTTCAAGACCATTTTCGGCTTCGATGAATTGTGCCCCCGGGATCAGAATTTCGAGTTGGGCCCGAATCATGAGACGGTTCATGATTACATCTTCTACAATCAAAATCCGACGTAGATTTGGTGAGCCGCTTTCGTTCTGCTTTGTATTAGACACTACGTTTGTTGATTCCGTTATCGTCTGCTCATTGGCAATAATGGGTTTCTTTACAGACGGTTGTTGGGTGATTTTAATGTCGTATTCGGTTTGTGTAATCAGTTCGAAATAAAACGTTGTTCCTTGTTCTTGCTGATTATCAATAAGAATCTTGCTGCCTAAGTTCTGGGCAATCATGTCGGAAATGACCAGTCCTAGTCCGGTGCCGCCGTATTTGCGGGTGGTAGAGCTGTCCGCCTGAGAGAATGCCTGGAAAAGTTGAGCTTTCTGTTCATCGGTTATGCCAATGCCCGTGTCGCGCACAGCAAACACAAATCGGCCCTGATTAGCTTCAAGAGGTTCGTACGTGACGGAAAAGACTACTTCACCATTTTCTGTGAATTTGACGCCGTTGTTTAACAGGTTTATAAAAATCTGTTTCAGCCGAACAGGATCTGTCCAGATAAAGGGTGGTAACTCTTCCGGCATATCCACGCGTAATGGAATACCTCTTTGCGCAGAAGCAACCCGAACTACATCTATTGATTGTTCGATGACTTCAACCAAATTGGAGCGAATGCGTTCAAAGGGCATCATGCCGGCTTCAATTTTGGAGAAGTCGAGGATGTCGTTGATGATGCTGAGTAATGTATGTCCGGCCGCATTGGCATAAGCCACATATTGCTGTTGGGTTGCATCCAGCGTTGTGTTTTTCAGCAGATCAGTAAAGCCAATCACTCCATTGAGGGGTGTGCGGATTTCATGACTCATATTAGCCAGAAAAGCGGACTTGGCTTTGTTGGCGGCTTCGGCTTTGGCGATAGCTTCGTTGAGTTGGGTTTGTGTGTGGATGCGGTTGTTGAGGTTTACCAGCATCAGGGCAAATAGCTCCAGCAGTTGCTGTTCTTTTTCGGTATAGGTATGGTGATGACGTACCGAATCAAATCCAACAAAACCGGTACATACATCTCCGTCCATCATCGGAATGGCGATTAGGCTTTTGATATCCTGAGGCTCCAGGATTTGTCGAATACCGCTTTCGAGATCCAGTTGAAGCACATCGGGAATTACCAAGGACTTACCAGAAAAATGAATTTCAATCCAGTCCGGTATGGCTTCGTAGGGTACATTTTGTAATTCGTCAATTTGCGGCTCAATGCCATCCCGGCACCATTCAAAGGTGTTGCTCAATAATTGATGTTCATGGTCGTAGCTAAATACATAGGCCCGGTCTGTTTCTGTATACTCGCCCAGTGTTTTCAGCGAGGTGTTGATGATGGTGGCCGTACTATGCAATGGCACGTTTATGAACTGATTGGCAATATCCATCAGCAGGCGCTGCAAGCGAGTGGGGTCGGTATGTGGCGTTTGCTTATCGGTTGACATATGAAATGTGAATATAGTTATTGGCTAAAATCGTGGATTCGTTGCCTCTGGGATAAAAACATAACGTTGGGTACTTACAATATACGCTATTAAAGGATATAAAAGCACCAATACTTGTTTAAAGCCAGGGTTTTTATTGGGAGGCCTTTGGACGAAAAAACAAAGGGTAAAAAATACCTATCTCAAATTGAAAAAACGTGTAACGATCACGGCGGAAACATCGAATCAATGATTGGTTCCTATTATCAGTTGATGCTGGAACATCGGATGTATGATGCGTATGAATATATTTCGACGGATGAACCACCTGTCAAAACCGGTCAAAAAAAGCAGTGGATGATTAATCAGATCAAGAAGGTAAACTGATCTGTTTTTGCCAACATAGGCAGGTTAGAGGCCTTCCTCTACACCAAAAGCTGTCGTAAGTTCTTTTTTCCCTTTGAGATTGCCCAACACAATAACATAATCGTTTTCCTCGATGGTGTGTGCGTTGGTTGGATTTTTGATGAGCGCGTACTCACCATTGGCAGGCGATGGTTTGCTGATGCCGACCAAAATCACGTTGTATTTGTTTTTCAAATCCACAAAACTATCGAGCCCTTTGGACCGGATATATGGATTGCCGGTAATGATTTTAAATTGCATCAAGCCCATATCGAGTTCGCTGGTACTTGAACTCATTAGGCCTTCGGTTATTTTGGCTACTTCAGGCTCAAACACATAGCTTGCAATTAGTTTGGATGCCACCTCGTTTTTCGCCAGTGTGAAAGTCACTCCAAGCTGTTTAAATGTTTTTTTAAGAGAGGGATTATTGAGCGAAATGACATAACACAAATCCGGAAAAGGCGTTTTGAGGGTAATGAGATTCACTAAATTATCGGTGTCATCTTCATAATTGAGCAGCACGGTAGTAGCCTGAGCCAGATTACTACGTTGAAAGGTTTGTTCATCCAGGGTGTCGCTATGTAATACGAAGACAAGCTTTTGGTCGTAGTGTTCGTAGATATAGTCTACGTCTTCTTTTTTTTCGGTAATCACTACTGCTTTTTTTTCAGCGTTCACGATTTCGGTGAGAATCTGACGTGCAAATCCATTCCAATGAATGAGAACGACATGATTTTCCATTTTTGTCCCTAAATAACCCAGTTTTTTGTCTTCCATATACTTGTATATTTTACTAGAAATCTGACTAATGACAAAACCCAAAATACCCACACTCCCGAGTACAAAAACCATCGCCAGGATACGTCCAGCACCCGTAACAGGGAAGCGGTCGCCATATCCGATGGTAGTGAGTGTGATGATAGAATACCAGAGTGCATCTTCAAAACTCTTGATGTTTGAATTGGCATCACGTACTTCAACTTGATATAAGCAGAATACAAAGAGCAGATATACGCCAAAAGCCACCAATAAGAGAAGGCCATTTTTGGTTTTTCGGCTCATAATGAAGAAGTTTCGATGAATAAAAAGGTCGCCCAAAAATAACAATTAATCGAATATCATTTTTGGTCAATGTGAACGTTCGTTCATTATGATAAACAAAACAGTGCGGTTGGTTGTTTTGATGAAATGATCACTCCGTTGGATAAAGACCGAATCATTGAAATGGCTTGGGAAGACCGCACTCCATTTGAAGCTATCAAGACACAGTTTGGATTCAACGAAGCGGACGTGATCCGGTTGATGAGACAATCGCTAAAAAGAAGCAGTTTTTTATTATGGCGCAAACGAGTAAACAGTGGAGTCAGCCAAAAACACCAGCAAAAAAGACCTCCGTCCGTATTACGATTCAAATGCAGCCGACAAAAAGTTATTTCCCTGAATAAAATCAGCAAACGATAGAAGGGATGTAGGCAATCAAATTCATCAGCTCGGTCATTGATGCTTCATTTCATCGGGTTAGCCTAATTCGGAATGAATGATCTTGATCATTTTCTGACGCACTGGGCGGCCTGTAGTTTTATGTAAAAGCGGCTTTATGCGTTCAGGGTCTTTTTTTTCCGGCTTGAGAGAAATTAGCACATCCAAAAAAGTGCTATTATCGGTTTATTTTTTATTTGGCGATGGCTTTTATTCTTGGATCAAGTTACTGAACAACGAGCAAGAGCGCCGTTGATCAATTGCAAACGAATTCACAGCACGATGAAGAATCAATAAATAAGATGAGAAAAGACGTCTGCTATTTTTGTGGTAAAGATCGGAATGGGTACAAGCAATGAGTCGCCGTGATGATGAAGCGTCTTGAAGCGGTTATTGATCGTACTTCTTTACAATGACAGAAGCATTGTGTCCACCGAATCCAAACGTATTGCTGAGGGCAGCTCGTACCGTTCGCTTTTGTGCGGTATTGAACGTGAAGTTCAGGGTATTATCTATATCAGGATCGTCGGTAAAATGATTGATGGTAGGCGGTATGATATCTTGTGTAACCGCCATGATACAGGCCAGTGCTTCTAAAGCGCCTGCTGCGCCCAGGCAATGCCCGGTCATGCTTTTGGTTGAGCTGATGTTGAGGTTATAGGCGTGTTGTCCGAAAACCTGGAGAATAGCTTTTGTTTCGGCAATATCGCCTAAAGGCGTTGATGTGCCATGTACGTTGATGTAGTCAATGTCTTCCGGTGTTAATCCGGCATCTTTCAGCGCGACTTTCATGACATTATTGGCACCCAAACCTTCGGGATGTGGGGCCGTAATATGATGAGCGTCGGCTGTTGCACCACCGCCAGCCACTTCACAATAAATTTTTGCGCCACGGGCTTTTGCATGTTCCATACTCTCCAGAATCAACACACCGGATCCTTCGCCCATGACAAAACCGTCACGGTCTTTATCAAATGGTCGACTCGCTGTTTTCGGATCGTCGTTCCGTTCGCTAAGCGCTTTCATGGCATTAAAGCCACCTAATCCGGCCGCACTGATTACGGCTTCACTACCGCCCGTTACGATCACATCGGCTTTACCCAGTCGAATGGTGTCAAAAGCGTCGATGATCGCATTGGTAGAAGAGGCGCATGCGCTGACCACGGCATAATTAGGTCCACGGAAGCCATGTCGCATAGAGATATGGCCGGCCGCGATGTCGAGGATCATTTTAGGAATAAAAAAGGGGTTGAAGCGCGGTGTTCCGTCGCCGGCTGCAAAATTCATCACCTCTTCCTGGAAAGTAATCAGTCCTCCTATACCACTGGCAAAAATGACGCCAACACGATCTGGATTACAGTTTTCGGATGTGATGCCTGCATCCTTTACGGCCTCGTCACTGGCTATCAGGGCAAACTGGCAGTAACGATCCATTTTTCGGGCCTCTTTTCGGTCAAGGTACTGTGCCGCGTCAAAATCCCGTACTTCACAGGCAAACCGGGTTTTGAATTTCGAGACGTCGAATTGTTGGATATAGTCACAACCACTCACGCCAGCTGCGAGGTTCTGCCAATAGTTTTGTACAGTCCTTCCCAGCGGAGTGATGGCGCCAAGACCGGTTACAACCACTCTCTGTAATTCCATACGGTATTCCGGTGAAATGATAAGATTGATTACTTGGAGTTCTGCTCCAGATAAGAGATCGCCTGTCCAACCGTAGTGATGGATTCAGCTTGCTCATCCGGGATGGAAATATTGAATTCCTTTTCAAATTCCATGATTAATTCTACAGTGTCCAGGCTATCGGCACCGAGATCGTTGGTAAAAGAAGCTTCGTTGGTTACTTCAGCTTCATCTACACCCAATTTGTCAACAATGATCTTTTTAACTCTTGTTGCAATGTCAGACATGATGTTGGTATTTAATGATTTCAACTGCAAAAATATACTTTTTGATGGATAAACAAAGATTTCCTGTTTTCCGATGAATATTATCGTTTTTCGGGCTGATTGGCCGGATACCGCCTTTCCCCCTTTTTTTGTACATTGGGATACTTCGATTCGCTCGTTTAATCAAAACATTGCTTTATGGGACTCAAACAGATCGAATACGGTAGCACGGCGTATCATGACTTGGTGCAGCTAAGACTCCAATTATTACGAAAACCTCTAGGCATGCAGTTTACCGCTGAAGAACTTAGTAATGACCGGGAGGATATTCTCATCGCCTCGTACGAAGAGGAGGAATTATTGGGTTGTTGTATGCTCAAACCAGTCAACCAAGACGAGATTCGCCTTCGGCAGATGGCTGTCAGAGATGATCAGCAACACAAGGGGATCGGGGCCTCAATCATCACGTTTGCTGAAAATATAGCCCGCGACAAGGGGTTTCGGTATGTAATCATGCATGCCCGTGACACGGCCATCGGCTTTTATGAAAAGTTCGGATATCAGATTGATGGTGATGGCTTCGTAGAGGTCAACCTGCCCCATCACCTGATGAGAAAGAAACTGTAGTTATCAGCCGAAATCAGGCTTTTTCAATGCCATCTCTGATCCAGCGGCGAATGATATGCACGTTTTCGTCGTCAGGAAAAATATCCTTGGGTATAAGCATGAACTGGGTAGGCGTGAGATAGGCATGGAAGAAGTGAGGACTTTCCAGCCAGGATTCAAATTGATCCCAACGCCAGTTGACATCACCCACATCATTCGTCAGGGCCATTCCCTGGTTATCGATTGTCAGCAAAAAGGTCTTTTGAAAGATATCGGTGCGGTTGTAGATGACTCTGGGCAAGATGAACCAGAAGGTAAGCATTAATAAAAACCAAAGCAAAGATCCCAGCATGAAAGCCGCCGGACTCACTTTTTTCATACTGTACAGAAGCGCCGAAATCAACGCAAATACATTCACCAATATGATCAATAGTTTGATTTCTCGCTTGTTGATAAAATGATACCGAAGTGCCTGGATTACTTTTTGCTTGTGGTATGAAAGCGCTGCTTGTATCATTTTTTTTTGGTTGTAGAAGCCCGGATGATCTGATTATTTGTTTTTGAGGTCGTTTTCGTGGATGGTCCATCCGTCGGGCAACCCAACGACTGTTCCGTTTGTATTGACAAAGGTGACCCGAAGTTGACGCTCGTTCTTATTACCGGATACCGATATTTTGGCAAAATTCTGTGTTTCGACCAAGGTGCCATCTACTCGGAATGGATTCTTCTCTTCCTTACCGGTAGCCTTTCCGATTCCGGATGTATAGGGCGAAGCGGTGATATCATAGAGGGGGTATTGGCCTGTTCGCGGGAAACGAATGATTTCACTATGGTGTCGGTCGCCAGTGAGAAAAAGGATACCTTGAATATTCTGATCGGATATCAATCGCATCAATTGGTTGAATTCGTAAGGATAATGTTGCAGGCATTCAAACCGGTTGTTTGGGTTGAGTACCTGGGATCCGGTTACGATGATTTTAAACGTTGCCCGGCTTTTCAATAAAGCGTTGGTGAGCCATTCAAACTGTTCGGGCCCATAGAAGGTTTTGTTTTTGTTCAAGCCGCCATCGATGGAATCGGGCAGTTTATCGTCGGCCCGAAAATACCGGTCGTCCATCAGAAAGAAGTCAACGTCACTGTACGAAAACTGGGTGTAGATACCTTTTCCGTTTTCACCATAGGAAGGATTTAGTGTGTACTTGCTGAAAATGGAACGGCTCTGCTCTTTGAAGATATAGGATTTGTTTCCGTCGTTTGGTCCATAGTCGTGGTCATCCCAAATGGCATATTGGGGCATCGACGCCATGAAGGGTTGCAGTACGGGCGTGGCCCGGTCGTGTGCGGCTCGGTATTCCAAACCCCAGGGTGAGCTGTAGTCGGCTTCACGGGTGTACCAGTTATCGCCCAACCAGATGTGAAAAGCAGCGGGCGTTTTGGCCATGGTGATGAAAATGGAGGAGTCTTGTCCGTAGGGCTTTCCTGGTCTATCGAACGCCGGTTCGTTAAAATAGGCACAGCTTCCGGCCAGAAAAGAAAAGTCGGGTGCCGGTTTGCGGTATTGCCACAATTCTTTGGTGCTGAAATTTGTTTCAAAGCCCAGGCTTTGTTTTTTGCCGTCCAGCCAGATGTCATAGGTGTACATGGTACCCATGTCCAGTCCGGTCAGGTCTATTTTTACGGGGTTGAATGCTTGTCCGAGAGTGCCCGTGTACTTTATTGAGGTGGTGGCTTCTGGTTTGTCTTTTGGTGCGTAGCGTATTTCCAGTTTTTTTACATCCGGCGCCACTTGCAGCCAGATGCTGGCGGTTCGTTGTTCGATATTGCCGGCCCAGGGTCCGCTTAGCAGCTTCTGTGCGTGCAGTATGTTGGAGGGTTGACAAGAAAGCAGTAAGAGGCAGCAATAGGCAAGGCGTTTCATAACGTTGTTTGAGACTGCAATTTAACGTATTGGCAAGCAACAGACCGGCGGGTGCCATGCGGATGGTTTATTCAGCGAGCTTTGGGTTTGCCTGATGCCGGTCACGGTCTCGCTGTGTTTTTTTGGCAAGATTTTTTTCGAAGGCTTCTGTCAGGTTTACGCCGGTTTGATTGGCAATGCAGATCAATACAAACAATACATCGGCCAGCTCGTCGGAGAGTGCATGGGTTTTGTCGGTTTCCTTGAATGACTGCTCACCGTATTGGCGGACCATAATGCGACTGAGTTCGCCAACCTCTTCCATTAAAACCCCTAGGTTTGTTAATTCATTGAAATAACGCACACCAATGGTTTTGATCCATTGATCAACCTGCAGTTGCGTGTCGTGTAAACTGATGGCTGGTTGGTTTTTGTTGGATGGATTCATGGCAGTTGGCTGGTGTTTGTATGATGAAGGGTAGTTGAATGTTGTAACGGTTGCTTTCTTATTTCGTGGCAGGTCTTCTTATTCTTTGGCCTTGGTATCGATCCAGATGGTTACGGGTCCGTCATTGATTAGGGATACGTTCATATGGGCACCAAATGTACCGGTTTGGATGGGTTTGCCCAGGTCTTTTTCCAGTTGACGGATCATGGATTCGTAGAGTGGAACGGCTACGTCCGGTCGGGCAGCACGGATGTAGCTCGGCCGGTTTCCTTTTTTGGTCGATGCGTGCAGGGTAAACTGACTTACCAATAGGAGGTCGGCATTCACTTCCTGTATAGAGTGATTGGGGATGCCGGTGGCATCATCAAAAATACGGAGCTGTACTATTTTTCGGGATAACCACTCGATATCATCGGGCGCGTCTTCTGGCTCAATGCCCAGAAAAATCAAGAGTCCGGCTTGGATGGCCGCCGTTTGCACGCCATGGATCTCCACGGAAGCCTGTGTTACGCGTTGAATGACGGCTCTCATTGTGTTTTATTAGATGAAACACGAAATTATGGAGTAAAATGGGTTGATCTTATACATGTTTTTAATGAAAAATCGAGCCCTAAAATTTTTTTTTATTTCCACATTTCGTGAAAAACCCATCAAATGCAATGCCTGTCTGAACTCCGAAACTATGCACATATTTTGTCCACATGCTGTTGATATTTAGGGGTCAATTTCTTGGGGGCCATGAGATATTTTCGTTGGCTCTCATCGAGTTATTTTTTTTTAAACTAACCCAACCAAAAAATACTGTTTATGCCCGCAAAAAAACAACCAACCCAGGCGCTGCGCTTTGAGCGTCAATTTACCCGTGAAGGGGTGAGTCCGTATGATATGTTCGAATATGATTACCGGACATCGGTCATTAAAAATCCGAGTGGCGAGGTTGTTTTTCAAATGGATGATGTGGAGGTTCCAAAACAGTGGAGTCAGATCGCAACGGATATCCTGGCGCAAAAATATTTCCGTAAAGCGGGCGTACCTCGTCCGGATGGAACGACCGGTCGTGAAACAACCGTAAAGCAGGTTGCACATCGATTGGCACATTGTTGGCGGGTATGGGGTGAGCGTTATGGTTATTTCGCTGCTGAAAAAGATGCGCAGGTATTTTACGAAGAGTTGGTGTATTGCATCCTGAACCAGGCTTGTGTGCCGAACAGTCCACAATGGTTCAACACCGGATTGCATGAGGTGTATGGTATCACCGGAAAACCACAAGGGCATTATTATGTAGACCCTAAGG
>JBJTXG010000102.1:0-2849 GCA_046082125.1 Ferruginibacter sp.
CATCAATTTTTTCGGTTATTCGTGATCGTTGTTCCGGACTGGTTTCGGTTACGCAGGATTGTAGGATAAACCGGATACGCTCATACCGCTGAAAAATTTCTTCGGCCTGCGTCTTGGCAGATCGAAATCCATGTCGAGATACAATATCCCGAATGGTGTTTTTTTTATCACTAGTATAGCGTAACGAATCAAAGTGTATGAGGTGATGGATGGATTGATAGTTATTCAGCCGGCTATTCAGGTGTTGCATTTCCTGTACGGCGGCCGGTGCCAGCATCGAACTAAACAGAAATTCAGGTGGCGACTGCAATTTGGTTGATTCCCGGTTGATCAGGGTTCGCAGGTCATCCAGCCCTTTTCCTTTTCTCGGATTGATTTCAACAATAGAAACACCCAGCTCTGTTTGCAAAGCGGCTACATCTATTTTTATCCCTTGCTTTTGGGCGAGGTCTTGCATAGTTAATGCAATGATAGCGGGAATGCCAAGGTCGAGCACTTGTGTACAAAACAATAAACTACGTCGGAGATTACAAGCATCCACCACAACCACAGCCATGTCGGGTTTCACGTCGTTGTCTTCACCCAGCATAACCCGGTAGGAAACCCACTCATCGGCCCGACGGGGGTACAGGCTGTAGGTACCCGGTAAATCAATGATAGTTGCATCCAGGTTTGCATGAATCCGGCTAGCCCCGGTTTTTTTATCAACGGTAACTCCCGGAAAATTTCCGACCTTTTGCCGAAGACCCGTCAATTCATTGAATAGCGATGTTTTTCCGCTATTCGGATTGCCCACCAGGGCTATCGATATGTGCCGTTTCGGCGACTGCATAGGCAAAGGTAGTACGATTGCGTGGCGGCTGGTTTACGAAATCCGTAACAAACCATTGTTTACCTTTACAACTATGTATTTTTTATCCCGATGCAGCATCCTGTTTTTCTTTTTGTTCGGATTGGTTACGGTGAATGCCCAGTCGAACAAACGAGCCCTCAACGAACTTAAAAAACACCTGTTTTTCCTGGCTGATGACCGGCTCGAAGGACGAAGAACGGGTACACCCGGCGAAGAAACGGCCGCGCGCTACATAAAGGCCGTCTTTCAAAAAAATAAACTTAAACCAGCATTCGGAAACGAGTTTTTACAACCGTTTGATGTTTATGAGGGACTCAAAATGGGACCCCAGAACCGCTTACTACTCGGAGCCGACTCGTTTCAGCTGGGCACCGATTTTATTCCGCTGCCATACTCAGCTACCGGCGAATGGGTCATCGATCCGCTCAGTGAACAACTCGTATTCATTGATCTTGATTTGTTCCGTGAGGATTTAAAGCAGAACCCTCATGCCGATCCGGATGATGAACTCTACAAAAAAATAATATCGATTCAGGAAAAAGAGAACCCGACGGTTATTCTAGTACACAGCCGTACAGACAGCACATTGGTTTTTGATAAAAAATCAAAAAAAGAGAGGTTATCTATACCGGTATTACAATTGAGCGCTGCGGCTGCTCGCCCGATAATGGGGGTGGCTATACCCGAAGGATACAATCTACGGCTCGGGGGCTATGTGGATGTTACCAAGGATGAACGAACCGGATACAATGTTTGCGGACAAATCGATAACGGTGCCCCATACACGATTGTCATTGGAGCACATTATGATCATTTGGGTTATGGCGAAGATAAAAACTCCCTGTATGCCGGTTCGGAGCCTCGCATTCATAACGGCGCAGACGATAATGCCAGCGGAACTTCGGCGCTCTTGCTGCTGAGTAAAAGCCTGCGGGGAAAAAAATACGCGTCATTTAATTATTTACTGGTTGCTTTTTCAGGAGAGGAACTGGGCCTCTATGGATCCAAATTCTTTACCGAACATCCACCGGTTGCCCTGAATAGCGTCAACTATATGATCAGCATGGATATGGTTGGCCGCCTAAACGACAGCACCAAAGGTCTCACCATCGGTGGATATGGAACATCGCCGCTTTGGAGCCAGTTAATTCCATTACAAGACGCGCGGTTTACCATTAAAATTGACAGCGCCGGCAGCGGACCCAGTGATCACACCAGTTTTTATCGTAAAGACATACCCGTATTATTTTTCTTCACTGGTACACATAGCGATTACCACAAACCCACGGATGATGCAGAGAAGGTCAACATCGACGGGATGTTGCAGATTGTCTGTTACATCGAGGAACTAATTGCCGGCACCCAAAGTCTGTCCAAACTTCCGTTTTTAAAAACCCGGGAGGCTGTCAGCTCGGCTAAGTCATCATTTAAAGTAACCCTGGGTATTATGCCTGACTACACCTATGCCGCCAAAGGCGTGCATGTAGAGGGCGTGAGTGATAACAAGCCTGCACAGAAAGCCGGGATACTGCCCGGCGATGTGATTTTAAAACTCGGGGAATTTGATACGGAGGATGTACAGGGTTACATGAAAGCCCTTTCGATGTTTCAAAAAGGGCAACAAACAACCGTATTGGTACAACGAGACGGAAAGTTGGTTACCTTTCAAGTAGTCTTTTAACCCGTTTTCGTCATTTATGAAATTAAAGCTCAATAACGAAGACCTGGCCGAAGCGTTTTTGGAAGAGTGCCTTATTTTTGGCATCGTGGCGCCGGTTCGGAATTATCAATTTGTGTCCAGTATCAACCGACACATGGGTTGCTCTTTCCGACTGAACAACTCTTTGGAAATAGCGCTGCGAAATAAGACCCGAAATTATCACTTTTCTATTTTTGAATACGAGGTGCCACTAACAACGAATTGGTACTATCTCTATCACAATCAGCATATGGGTGAATACCTGTTGCCGGAAGTGAGGCATTTGGATTTTTTATG
>JBJTXG010000103.1:0-3883 GCA_046082125.1 Ferruginibacter sp.
CTGCCAATGAACTGCCGACCTATGCAACGGCTGGTTCGTCGGGCATGGATGTTCGGGCCCATTTATCAGAACCGATTACGTTGAATCCATTGGAACGCGTGCTGATTCCTACGGGTCTATTTGCTGAAATACCAATTGGGTATGAGTGGCAGGTGCGGCCACGCAGTGGGTTGGCCGTCAAACAAGGGATAACCTGCCTGAATACACCCGGCACCATCGACAGTGATTATCGGGGAGAAATCAAGGTGTTGCTGATCAATTTAAGTCAGGAGCCGCAACGAATTGCCAATGGTGACCGCATCGCTCAACTGGTTTTGGCTAAAGTGGAAATCGCACATTTGATTCCAGTCACTAAATTAAATGAAACCCAACGGGGCGAGGGTGGATTCGGCCATACCGGAAAATCCTAACCGACCATTTATCTGCTATCGTTTATGAACACTACTTTACGTTTCTCAAGCCTCTGTGCGATTTGTATTATTGGCCTGTTCGTGCTGTTGTTTTCGTCCTGCGGGCTTTCCCGAAAAATTCACCGGACCATGCAGCCAAAGGAAACCAATTCGACGGCGCTTTATTTATCAGAAGCCGACTCTATCCAAATGGTCGAATCGGCGTATAGTCAACTGATCGGCTACAAAAAATCATTTGGTACGTTTCAGGCGAAAACTAAAATTGAGTCATCCGGTGCCAAAGGAAAGAATCCGGATGTAACGGCACTCATCAAAATCAAACAAGACTCAGCCATCTGGATTTCACTCACCGCAACTATCCTGAACGTTGAAGTTTACCGCGTTTTGATTACAAAGGACAGCCTGGTGCTTATGAACAAACAAGACAAGGAAGTTCAATACAGATCGATAACTTATTTACAGGAACTCATTCAAGCACCATTTGATTATCAGACACTGGAAGATCTGATTGTTGGTCAACCAGTGTTCCTTTCTGATAGTGTGATCAATTTTGGAAAATCGACAAATGCCCTGTCAATGACTTTGTTGGGTGATTTTTTCAAACATCTGATCACTTGGAATCCAGCTACAGGCGAGCTGTTGCAATCTAAATTGGATGATATTGACCTGAGCAGAAACAGAACCATCTACATGCAATACGACAAACACGAAAATCGGGATGGATTTGTGTTTGCACGTGAACGGCGCCTGTTTGCTTCTGAAAAGAATACGTTAGAAGTCTTTCTAGAATTCAAATCGTATGAGTGGGGCATTCCCTTAAGTATTCAATTCAATGTGCCCAAAAACTACAAGAAAAAATAAAATGTTAATTGCGGCCGTCCATTATCATTCATACAGCCGTTTTTGACAAATGCCCTTATTTTTGTAATTATCCCAAATTCAATCATCATGCGAAGAATACTTTCGTTAACCGTATTATTAGTAACGCTCACGGGAATAGGTGCATGGGGTCAGACGAAAGATGAATTGGAACGAAAAAAACAACAGCTGAAGAAAGAAATCCAGGAGACAGAAAAACTGTTGAACGAGAATAAAACACGTACAAAGGAAAATCTGCTTCAATACAACCTGATTTCCAAAAAGGTCAATCTTCAAAATGAAGTCATCCAAAGTATCAATAAAGATGTAGAGATGATGGATGTGAATATGCAAGTCATCAACATGGATGTACGGCGATATGACCGCCTTCTGGATACGCTACGTCAGGAGTACGCTAAAAGTATGGTGTATGCGTATAAGAACAGGAGTAACTTTGATTTCATGAATTTTATTTTTTCGGCATCCAATTTTAACGACGCCATCAAGCGCATCAATTACCTCAAAAGTTACCGCACGTATCGTGAAATGCAGGGGCAGGCGATTTTACGAATGCAGGAGATGCGAAAAAAACGGTTTAATGATTTGAACATAGCTCGACAACAAAAAAATATAGTCCTGAATGAAAAAAGCAAAGAGGTACAAGTACTGGCGAAAGAACAACAGGAAAAGGACCGCATTGTAGCGGAACTTAAAAAAAAGGGAGCAAAACTGACAGCTGAAATAGCTCAGAAACAAAAGCAGATACAAAAGGTAAACAATGCAATAGCCGAAGCGATCCGGCAAGCACAGTTGCAAGCCAAAAAAGAACGGGAGGCGAGGGAAGCGGCTCAGCGTAAAGCGAATGCCGCCAAAAATAACACCGGCACACCCCAAACAACTACTACAAAAACCACGGCTCCTAAAACGACCAAAACCACCAACCAGCCAAAACAAACCGCTAAACAAGAAAGTGTTTTGCTAAATGATGCCAATACGGCCCTCAATACTAGTTTTGAGCGGAATAAAGGAACCTTGCCTTGGCCAGTGGACAAGGGTTATGTGTTGATGCATTACGGAGCAAATACCCTGCACACCGGAACGGTCATGAATGTCAGCTCGGTAACTATTTCGTGTGATATCGGAGCAACCGTTAAGTCCGTTTTTCAGGGGGAGGTGATTTTTATCAAACAAATTGATAACATGTCGATGATTGTTATTCAGCACGGTCGTTACTTCACCACATACAGCAACCTGACCAGTGTTTCCGTTCAAAAAGGAGCGCAGGTAAGCACCGGTCAAACAATTGGACGCGTGGGGGCTAACCTGGAAGGACTCGGAGCCATTGATTTTTATATCAGCAACGAGTCTTCGAATTTTGATCCCGAAAAATGGCTTCGTAGAAAATAGCGTTACACCTTTTGCTTCACCGTTTCATATAATTGTTCATATCGGGGAACAATTGTTTCAATACTGAATTTTTTTGCTTGTTCTAACGCATTCCGTCGGAAGGTACGAAGTGTATTTTCGTTCGTCAAAATGGAAACACAACGGGCTGCCATATCCGCTACATCGCCGACGTCACAGAGGTAACCGGTTCCTCCATGAATGTTGACTTCCGGCAGTCCACCGGCATTGGAAGAAACCACGGGCAGCTCGGCGGCCATCGCTTCAAGGGCAGCTAGTCCAAAACTTTCATATTCACTTGGTAAGAGAAAAAGGTCGGCCAGCGGAAGAATGTCTTCGATCTGTTCTTGCTTACCAAGAAAACGGACATCCGACTCCAATCCCAGCGAAGCAACTAGCAACTCAATCTCTGGGCGTTCAGGACCATCTCCAATGAGCAACAGCTTGACGGGAAGATCTCGACGTATTCTGTCAAAAACAGCCACCACGTCCTGTACACGTTTGAGTTTTCTGAAATTGGAAGAGTGAGCCAGGATTTTCTCGCCAGACGGGGCCAGCATTTGTTTGAATGCCATGACCGGTTTTCGGTTGAAGCGATCAAAATCCACAAAGTTGTAAATGACCTCAATGGGTTTGTTTATATTGAAATTTCGATAGGTTTCTTCTTTTAAATTATTGGAAACGGCTGTTAGTACATCGCTTTCTTCCATCGAAAAAGTCACCACTGGCCGGTAGGTTTTGTCTTTGCCAACCAAGGTGATGTCTGTTCCGTGCAGGGTTGTGATCACCGGAAGGGAGAAGCCCTGTTTTGCCAGAATTTGCTTGGCCATATAGGCCGCCGAGGCATGTGGAATGGCATAATGTACATGAACCAGATCAATTCGGTGTTTAATCGATACATCCACCAGGGTGCTGGCTAGTGCGGTTTCATAAGGGGCAAAATCGAACAATGGATACGCCGGAACATGTACCTCATGATAATAGATGTTGGAGTAAAAACCACTTAATCGTACCGGTTGCTGATAAGTGATAAAATGAATACTGTGCCCTTTTTGGGCTAGCGCTTTTCCAAGCTCCGTTGCCAGTACACCGCTACCCCCAAATGTAGGGTAACACACAATCGCAATATTCATGTCCATATATTATTGGGTAAGCCGATTAAAGGCATCAAAATGAAGTAGGGTAAAGGTACAGTTGTTTGCCCAGGTCAA
>JBJTXG010000104.1:0-3675 GCA_046082125.1 Ferruginibacter sp.
TCTTAATAGAAAAAATAAGGGTTAATTCAACCTATTCCATTTTGGGATTTCACCCATCACAAGCCGAGCTGATCTCTACGATCCTGTTTGCTGCTGGAATCTATTTATGGATCAGATCTGCTCAAAAGAAAACAGCGGGACAACATGGTTAACATCTTTGGGGTTCTTTAATTACAAAACTACCAAACAGAAAATCACCCTTCATGCCATCTTTTGATATCGTTTCTAAAGTAGATGCCCAATTGCTCGACAATGCAGTAAATGTGGCCCGAAAAGAGATCACCAATCGCTTTGATTTCAAAGACGCCCATGTGGTGATCGACTTAAATAAAAAAGAGTATACGATCTCCCTCGAGGCAGATAGCGATATGAAGATTGAACAAATAACCGATGTACTGATCAGTCGTGGTATCAAACAAGGACTGCCCGGTGAAGTATACGATTTAAGTAAGGAGGCCTTTCCAAGCGGTAAAGTGACTAAAAAAATGGTGCCGGTAAAAAATGGCATTAAACAGGAGGACGCCAAAAAAATCGTCAAACTGATCAAAGACAGTAATCTCAAGGTTCAGGCAGCTATCATGGATGATATGATCCGTATAACAGGCAAAAAAATCGATGATTTACAGGCTGTTATAGCGCTCAGTAAAACCTGGAACCTGGGCATTGCCTTCCAGTATGTCAATATGAAATAAGGCAGATAACGTGCGATAGTACCATCTTGCTATTTTTTGGGCAGAATTCCCTACCTTTGGCATCCAAAAAAATCGCCCGGCAAAATCCGTGCATAATCGATTCAATATGAAAAAAGACATCCATCCAAAAAGTTATCGTCCGGTTGTATTCAAAGACATGAGTAACGGACACATGTTTCTAAGCCGTTCGACGGCTGCCAGCAGCGAGAATGTTGTATGGGAAGAAGACGGCAAGGAATATCCGGTTGTAAAGCTTGATATCTCCAATACCTCTCATCCATTTTATACCGGTAAAAATGTATTAGTTGATACGGCCGGTCGTATTGACAAGTTCAAAAAGCGCTACGAGAAAAAAGCGAAATAATCTATCATATTTTCTGAAATCCCGGTACATCCGGGATTTTTTTATTGGTGGCATTTTTCTTCAGTAATTTTAGACCATGAACATCTATCTGGATGATAGTGGATTACGGGATAATCTATACCCGCTGGCGGAATTGCGGCATGTATCCGATATCCGAGTGGGCATACTAACTATTCGGGAAAAATGGGAGCGCTTGCTTGGGTGTGAAATAGGTGATCAACGGCAGCATCCGAAGCCATTGGATGCAATGATCCGTGTGCCGGCCAATTGGGTGCCAAATGCCGATTGTTATGAGGAAATGCTTGCCTTGGCTCAATCGGGCCATTCGTTGCCTGCCCATTTATGTCACATTCAATATGCCTGGGATGCCTTGCGAATAAATGGCAGGGCGATACAAGACGATTACCTACTCGTTACCAAGGATAAACAGTCAAAACCTCTTGGAACGAATCTGCGTTGTATATCACCAGAATCTATCTTTATTGAAGAAGGTGTGCAACTCAGTCATGCTTTTTTGAATGCGTCCGAAGGTCCCATTTACCTGGGCAACGATGTCGTGGTGATGGAGGGTGTTTGTATTCGGGGACCCTTTGCTGCCGGTGAAGGGACTGTAATTAAAATGGGAGCCAGCATTTATGGGGCAACCAGTGTAGGGCCTTACTGCACCATTGGCGGTGAAATTAAAAACAGCATCATACATTCTTATTCCAATAAGGCCCATCATGGATATTTGGGCGACAGTTACCTTGGTGCCTGGTGTAATTGGGGCGCCGGTACGTCCTGCAGCAACGTTAAAAATACGGGAGGGCTTGTACAGTATCGTTTACCATCAAATCCAACTGGTATAGCTGCCGGAACGAAAGCCGGGGTTATCATGGGTGATTTTTCCAGAACGGCCATAAACACATCCATCAATACGGGAACCATTGTTGGGGTATCTTGTCATATTTTTTCCCGCGGATTTCCTTCAAATTACATTCCATCATTTACCTGGGGAAACGAAAACAAATACCTTATCGAAAAAGCGATCGAACACGCAGCCAATTGGAAGCGTCAAAAAAATCAAGTATTGACCGATTCGGAAATCCAACGCCTACAAGCATGCTTTCATAAACATAATCCACCATCGAATTCTAAAAACGAATCAACTGTATGAGACAAAAAATTGCTGCTGCCAACTGGAAAATGAATTTAACCCTTACTGAGGCCATGGATCTGACCCATGCGTTGCTACCTGCTACCGAATCGTTGCTCGAGCATCAACAGGTTTTGCTGGCCGTACCATTTCCTTACCTGATACCTGTTCGGGATGCCCTTCATCATCATACGGCTATACAAGTATGTGCCCAAAATGTGGCTGCCACTAAAAATGGCGCCTATACTGGAGAAGTCAGTGCATCGATGCTATCCGGGTTGGGGGTTTCGTTTGCCATCGTAGGACATAGTGAACGCCGACTTTATTATCATGAAACGCCTGATATCCTCGCTCAAAAAGTTGATCGCTTACTCGAAGAATTGATCACGCCCGTTTTTTGTTGTGGAGAACCACTAGATATCCGTGAAGCCGGTACACAAAATGCCATGGTGGAGTCGCAGTTACGAGACAGTCTGTTTCACTTATCAGCCGATGCGCTGCAAAAAATAATCATTGCGTATGAGCCCATCTGGGCCATCGGCACCGGAAAAACAGCCAGCAGTGATCAGGCACAGGAAATGCATGCTCATATTCGCGGTGTTATTGCTAAAACCTATGGGGTTGCCATTGCCAATGATCTGTCTATTTTATACGGAGGCAGTGTAAAAGCATCCAATGCAACTGAATTATTTGGCAAGTCCGATGTAGACGGAGGCCTGGTAGGCGGAGCCAGCCTTCAGGCAACTGAATTCGTATCAATCATTAGCCAGCTTGCTTGATTCGGAAACGCCCATGCTGCCTATAAGTACCATCATCCAACGGAACGTTGCCGGCAAGGGGTTGCAATACCTGTTAGTGTTTTGCACGCAGTGGATCTTGGTTCGATTACTACAGGCCGATCATAGCGGCTTTTTCTTCAATGATCTCTACCGGGTATTGTTCATTTGCTTTTTACTCAGTGCCGGTTTGGATTATTCTGCCATCGCGTGGATAACCGGAAAAGGGGCCGACACCAGGCGTATTATTGTCCATCTGTTTTGGGTTGTACTCGTTGGTTCGTTGGTTTTATGGTTGATTATTTGGGTTGGCTTTCCATTCGTTCACATACAGCTGCATACGAGCCGGCTGGTGCTCCTTACGTTTGGCGTCGGTAACCTCTTTCAACTCTTGTTTCTGGGCGCACTCACGGCTCATCAACGTTTTCAATCCATTAACCGGGTATTAAATAGTACGAATGCCCTCTTTTTACTCGGATTGGTTGTAATTATTTACACAGCAGGTAAGCCGAATGTGGGATATGTGTTATTTGCCTACGGAGGCCTTTGTTTGTTGCAAGGCATCATACTTCTGTTCGTTAGTATGCAGCATGCAACGGAAACCAACGAGCAGCCGATTGATTGGTTCGTGTTTTATCGATACGGCATGGGTATCATGGCTGGCGCACTGGTATTCTTTTGTTTTATTCGGATAGATCATTTTTTTGT
>JBJTXG010000105.1:0-5824 GCA_046082125.1 Ferruginibacter sp.
CCCGTACACCAGAGCAACACAATGATAAGCACCATCACAGGTAAAAAAAGGGCTAAGGCAATGATCACCAGGAGCAGATCCTGTAACCGTTTAAAAAAAGAGCGGTACACGTTGTTCATTTAGTTGCGTTGTTGAAGCCAGGTTTGATATTCTTCGAGCAATAGTTGCCAACTGGTTTGCTGATCATATCGATCTGTTATTTTTTGCCGGATTCGGTGCTTGAACCAATCGGCTTTATCCGACTGATTACGAATAAACGACATGGCCTCCTGAATGGCCTGGCTGTTTTTGACCGGTACCAATAAACCATCCTCCTGATGTTGTACGATTTCATTGCAACCATTGATATCAGATAATATCAGCACACAGCCCATTGAACCGGCCTGTAAAGGTACATTGGGAAACCCTTCCCGGTAACTCGGAAAAACAAGGGCAAACGAGGCAGCCAGATAGGGACGAATATCTTTTTGAAAACCCCACCAGCGGATGCCGGGATGATGTCTCAACCACTGAGTATGCTGTTCGTTTAGTGGATCCAGCTGAGGTTCTTCCTCGCCGACCAACCATAGCTGATCGTCCGGAAATCCCTGGTGATGACGATCAAATGCTTCCATCAATTCACCGATCCCTTTGTCGCGAACAATCCGGCCAACAAAAATCCATACTTTTCCATGCGTTGACATATTGGCGTCTATACATAACTGTTGGGCGCTCTTTTCAATGTCCGGTGTAACAGAAAAATGGGTCGTGTCGATGCCATTCGACGAGCCGAAACCCAGAACCTTCATCTTATGGACAGCAATGCCTTCGCGGAGCATAAAATCACGTTGTACAAATGAATTAGGCATGACTTGGGTGGCCGCTAAGGCAGTGATCTTTTCTATGGTTTTCAGAAAGAGCCGCATAAACCCCGTACGCTCAACCCAGGGCAAACCGGCAATGGTATGTAACCGTATGGGCACACCCGCAAACCAGGCTGCCCACAATCCGATTAGTCCGGCTTTGGGTGTGTGTGTGTGAACAATATCAGGTTTTATTTTTCGTAAAATGCGCGTGAGCTTGATCAGCGCCTTGAGATCCTGTAATGGCGTGATAGCCCGAGTCAGGGTCACGGCAACATGTTCACAGCCTTCCTGCTCCACCACAGCAGACACTTCAGGTCCATCGCTGCTTATCATGGTTACATCAAAACCCTGCGACCGCATAAACCGCATCTGACCTTTCAGTAACAGTTGCAGGGAAATAGGCATGGTTGTAATCCGAACCAATTTGGGCATGAACATTATTGATTTGAATGACGATTGGATAAAAGCATATCCGTGATCTCTCCCATCGTGAGGTTTTGAAACCCATACCGATCGCGCAGATCATGGTAGTGATTCACCATTACTTGCAATTCATGCAGGCATTCTTCTGGATGGCGTCCGAAATTTTCGGGATGCCACCAGATGTGATAATACGCACCCTTTTGTGCGGCACGGGTCATTTCGTTCAATATTCGTCGCATCTTTAGTTTGTTCTCAATCGGATATTGAGGTCGCCAGGGTCGGTATAATCGGGTGGCTGGCAAGTGAAGGGGGCGCTTACTCGTGTCGATGTCTTTAAGATATTGAAGGGCAATGGGTTGGAACTTCAAATACGCATCACCTGCCCGAAAAAAACGTTTCAGGAAACTACCGGCATGATCTGAATACGACCAATACCAGATATCGGGATTAGTGCGGACCGACGTAATACCCAATTCATCGAGCACAGACAAGTATTCCTCATTGAACTGATTCCTCGGAAAAACCAGCGAACGGATAGTCCGGCCTTTTTCTTCAGCCAGTGCGCAGGCCAATCGAATGTCTTCTCGAAACTGTTCCTTGGTTTGTCCTTGCTCCAAACAGAAATAATGGGAATACGTATGTGTGCCAATTTCCTGATGAGGGGTTTGATAGACCTGTTCAACTAATTCCGGAGCGAAATGACAGCGATCGTTGTCATCAAGAAAGCCATGTGTGTTTATCCATTCATAGGTAGAGGCTTGGGGATTTTTGTACGATGGAATCAATGGCGGATGTCCATTGTCCCATTCTTTTTTATTTTCTCGGTAAAGCATGCCAACAATTGCCCAGGTTACATGCATTTCCCCTTTTTTAAAAATATCGAGCATACGCGGAACAGCCCGGCGACTATTCTCAAAATACATACGCGAATCATCAGACATAATCGGATGGGAATCTAAGCAACCCCAGTGCAATTCGAAATCCAGTGAGATACAGAATACACCCCCCTTATTCATTGTCATGATAGTCGTTTAGTATTTTCTTAATTGGGGCAAGCGTCTTCCATACACAACCCTATTATTTGCATATGACATCCCCTTTAAAAAAACAATGAAAAAGAATGGCATGAACTGCGCCTTTTGCCGGATAGCGATACCCAGATTTCCGGTTACCTGTGATAATATGAATGAGCCCAGCAAGAAAATGAACAAACAAATTCTAAACCAAGCGTTCCAAGTTGACCAGGAACTGATTCCTTCTTTCACCATGACAATAAACATGGTAAGAAAAAGTAGATTCTCAATGGATGCAATGAAGCCAAATACACCCAATCCATCTACAAACAATGGACGAAACCAAAATGTAAAAAGTTTCATGATAGTACCATACTCCTGAATGTTCACGCCAGAAGTCGATTTACTTAATTCTTTCGCGCGATGAGCTAGTGTATTTGAACTGGTTATATCGAAGGATTCAGTTTCGGTGAACGAGAGTACCGTGCTGCTCAGGTATAAAAAAACAACTGCTGACAAAATCAACAACGGCCAACGCAGATACCCCTTTATCCCTGATTGAGTTATTAACAACCCCAACATTACGCTCACAACAAGCGTGATAAAAATATGTGGGCGTACAAAAAACACCATCAATGCTCCAGCCAACACCCAAATAAAACGCCGGTTAATACGACTTAGTCCAAAAATAAAAAACGATAACCCCATTAAAATAACACTTCCCTTGCCGATTGAGGAAGACCAGAAATGAAGATTGGGTAATAAAAAAACCAATTCAGCGAATGTCAATCCCCAAAAGACCGGTTTGAGTGAAATGTTTTCTTTTACCGTAACGTACAGATAGAGTATGGCCAAATAACCGAAATAAGAAAACAGGATAGTCGTAGCAATATAGCTCAAGCCAAATCCGGATGCAAACGGCCAAGCAAGGAAATGAATAAAACTGGTTCCTATTTCCAGCAGCGCTAGCCATTCACTCGATGAAGAAGCAATTTCATAGTACTTGAATGAATCACTCGTAGTTGAAAATGCATAGATCATATATGCACTTGTGAGTAAATAATGAGTAACAAATAACGTCCAAAGATATCCGTCAGAATGTACGGGGAATCGATCCGACAATACCCGAATCAGATAGGTATTAAACAGCAGAACAAGCAATATGACAATCAAAATATCCATCTAAAAAAGTTCCATAGCACCAATGGACGGTTTCCAGTTGTTAAATGATTCAAAGGTATGCAGATTCTTCATGGCAAGTGGCCGGATTGTGGTGATGGGCCCTATAAAAAAAGAACCGGGTAAGCCAAATGGTTTGCTCATCTTTCCAGTCCAATCAGGTGTAGGGGCGCATGAAACAAACAACGGCTTGGTTGTACGAATTAATTGTTTGAATACCTCCCGTGCTGCTTTTTCACCGGCTGGGGAACAGGTCCACGTTTCACAAATTCGCAGCTCCGAAAATCCTTTCCAGTTTCTAAAGCGAAATACAATACCGTATAAATCGGGTTGAATCAACGTATGATAGGTAAACACCGGACAATGCTGATAACGCCAAACCAGATACTGCTTATCGAGGCGGGTTTGAAAAAAAGTATCATGCAAAGGCACTTGCCACCCGGAATCCAGCTCGTCAAAATTTTGGGAAGCGCCCAGCTTTAAAAGCTGGTCGAACAATCGCTGCTCATGATATTTCATTGGCAGAATGGAACCAATCCCCATATGAAGTGGTAACTTGCCTATTTGCTTCCAACCCATTTTTAAATAGCCCGGCCTGCTTTTTTGGTTTGGAGAATTAAAAACCAGCGAAACTCCCTCCGCCGTACATTCCCCAACGGCCTGTAATGTCAGTTTCTTAAAAATTCCTTTCCCCTGATGTGCCGGATGCGTAGCCGTATCAACAGCCCGTACGGCTCTTATGTGCGTATGTTGGTTTACCCAGTCCCAACGCATGAATGCCCGTAACCCAATGATTTGATCTTGATCTTTGGCCAACATGATTTTAGAACCGCCAAAGGGATTCTCAACATGCTTCCATCGGAACATGCGTTCTGATTTAGGAATTAGCCCCTCGCCCAAACTGATTCGCAATAGCTCAATCATATTTGGCAAATCCTGATCGGTTGCAGCAGTAATATTCATCGTGTACTATTATTCGAAGGAAAGATAGCAGGTTTCAAGTTGATTTACCATTTTTTGCATACTGAATTCATCCACTACACGTTGCCGGGCCTTCAAGCCAAACGCAATTCGTTGCTCAGGATTTTCAATCAGCCTGATCAAATGGTGGCGAAGATCTTTCCAGTTATCAACGGATTCCACGAGTCCGTCTTGTTCGTTTCGGATAACCTCCTTTATGCCACCGGCATTCGTTGTAACAATGGCACATTCCATACTCATTGCTTCGAGCAAGGCTATAGGCAATCCCTCAAAAGCTGAGGTCATCATAAAAATATCGGCCGCAGAAAGCCAGGGTATCACATCCGTTTGCAAACCGGCAAAAATAATTTTATCCTCCATGCCGGTAGCCCTTACATGTTCCATGATATCCTCCTTCAGCAGGCCGTCTCCCACAATACAAGCTTTTACATGAGGTTTATCCGCTTGCACTAACCGAATCAGATCGATCCACTCTTTTAGTCGTTTTTGAAAACGAAACACGGCTATGGTTATGATCAATACATCCTGGTCCGATACGTTTAACGCGCTCCGCTGCTGCTTTCGTACTGCCTCGTTTCTTCGAAAAGCATTCGTATTAACCCCATTTAAAATGGATTGAACCGGAATAGTTGGGCGTATGTGCTGTTGGATCGATTTTTCAACATCCCCCGATACGGCGATCACCCGTTTTTGCCAGTTGAACGTCAACCGGTTAAGGATACGAGTGAGCATATGATACCGATCCTGAATATTGTGTTCGGAATAAATCACCGGTTTACGGGTAAGCAGGTATACAATCCGACCGGCAAACCCAGCCCAGGGCAGATGGCAATGAATCAGTTCTATGTTATTTTTTTTGATATACCGGATAATCTTGGGAATCTGCAACAAAATGGTAACATTATTGCTAGCCGAAAAATTGACAACGGTACCACCTGCTTGCTCTAACCCGTCAACCATCTGATTTTTCCAGGGTAAAAAATAGATGTAATGAAATTCGAAAACGTCTTTATTATGTAGTTTCAGCGTCTCCTGTAGGAGCATTTCAGCGCCACCTCTCCCTAATGATTTGATCAGATGCAGGACCTTCATCTTTTTTGTTTTAACAATGATAGATACAAATGTTCAAAATCTGCAGCACATTTTTCAATGCTGTAATTCGCAATTGCCAGATGATAGGCCGCGTTACCTAAGTGCCATCGCTTTGCTTCGTCATGAATCAGCCATTCAACCTGTTCAGCAAAAGTATGGACATCATGAGTTGGCAGCAATATGCCGGTCTGATCAGGAATAACCACCTCTCCGACTCCTCCGACACGGATGGCAACAGCTGGCAGCTTTTGCATCCCTGCTTCGATAATTACACCGGGCACCCCTTCAATC
>JBJTXG010000106.1:0-5409 GCA_046082125.1 Ferruginibacter sp.
CAAAACCCATGCTATGTTTTTCTTGAATCTGTTTCTTGAACCTTGGCCTTGGTATGTAGCCGGACCGCTCATTGGATTAACCGTACCGCTATTACTCATCCTTGGTAACAAATCATTTGGCATCAGCTCCTCCCTGCGGCACATCTGTGCATCCTGTTTGCCGGTAAAAAAAGTGTCGTTCTTTCAATACGATTGGAAAAAAGAAGCGTGGAACTTGTTTTTTGTAGCCGGTATAGCTATTGGTGCCTGGATCGCTACCGTCTTTTTGAGTCAACCGGATGCATCTATTCACGTTGATTCTCGCCTTCAACAGGAGCTCAGTCAATACGGCATTACCGAATACAACGGATTGATTCCAGAACAACTTTTTAACTGGCAGTCACTCACAACGATACGAGGCTGGGTGTTTTTGGTGTTCGGTGGATTGCTGGTAGGTTTCGGAACGCGGTATGCCGGCGGATGTACCAGCGGCCATGCCATCATGGGCCTCTCATCCCTGCAATGGCCCTCGTTGGTGGCAACCATCAGTTTTATGATGGGGGGCTTTATCATGGCTAACTGGATTCTCCCTTATTTACTGGCATTATAATTTGATTCATCTGAATATGAAAGATACACCAACCGATAACCGCACACTGGATACCATCTGTACCAACGAAAGCAAACGGACGCACCCATGGTATCATCAACTCAAATACCTGGTGGCCGGACTGCTATTTGGTATGTTGTTTGTAAAAGCTGAAATCATCAGCTGGTACCGCATTCAGGAAATGTTCCGCTTGCAGTCTTTTCATATGTTTGGCATCATCGGCTCCGCCGTGGCAGTGGGCATGGTATCGGTGTGGTTGATTCGTCGGTTCAATATCAAAACCCTGTATGGTGAACCCTCCACGATTACACCCAAATCGTTTAATAAAGGCACGATTTACGGTAGCTTGATTTTTGGATTTGGCTGGGCCATCACCGGTTCTTGTCCAGGACCCATTTTCGCACTCATTGGCAGTGGTGCCACGGTTATGATTGTTCTTTTTCTGAGCGCATTGTTGGGCACATTAACCTATGGCATACTTCGTGAAAAACTCCCGCATTAATCAAAATCGATTCCTTCGTTATCTTCATTTAAAAAATGGCCGATCTCTCCCAATTGGAACCTTTTTTGGAAACATCCCTGATTCGAGAAATTGAACAGTTTGGAAGTTACCAAACCTTCAACGAGGGCGACGTGATTATGGATTACGGAAAATACATCCGTATGATGCCGGTCATTCTTCAGGGCAACATCAAGGTTTTACGCATGGAAGGCGAAAAAGAAATTCTGCTCTATTATCTGTCCAGCGCCGACATCTGTTCCATGGCATACAGTTGTTGCATGGAAGCGCGAAAAAGTGAGGTACGTGCCCTGGCCGAAACCGATGTTTCGATGATGATGATCCCGCAGGTAAAACTCGACGAATGGCTTTGCAAATACCCGACCTGGAAATCATATGTGATGCGGGGATTCAACGAACGATTCCGCGAATTGCTCCATTCGATAGAAAGCATTGCTTTTCATAAACTGGATGAACGGCTGGAAAGTTACCTGCGTGAAAAGAAACATATTTCCGGATCAAGTGTAATCAAAGCCTCACACCATCAAATCGCCGACGAGTTGGCCACCAACCGCGTTGTTATTTCACGCTTGTTGAAACACCTCGAAAACGACGGACGTATTCTGTTATACAGAAATGAAATCAAACTGATGAGTGGATTCTAATTCCCAAAACAAACAAACCACCAATGATTAAACCAGCAATCGGGCTTTTGATGACATGGATGCTGATAACAGCATGCAGCTGCACTCGGCGTATTTATCCAAGCACGATTGAACGCGATACGGAATTGATCAGGTTTGCTAACCGACTGACAGGTGAATTCTCAAGCAAAAAACAAGCATCGGCTGATTCAAGCTATTTGGCAATATCGCTCAGTATGACGCCTATTTGGATCAACCGAAAGGATGGTATCTGGCTATACGTTGAGCAGGCACTATCTGATAAAAAAGAGAAACCTTACCGGCAACGAGTATACAAACTCAACCATCCGGATTCTACTACTTTTACCAGTGAAATTTACACCATCCGAAACGCCAGCGACGTGGTTGGATTACAAAAAGATCCATCGAAAACAGCCGCATTGACATACGACCAATTAGACAAAAAAGAGGGATGCACCGTCTTTTTGAAAAAAGTAAATCAGGGATACGAAGGTGGTACCGAAGGGAAAGCATGTCTCTCAGAGCTGCGAGGTGCCCGCTATGCCACCTCCATCATTCGACTTGGTATCGATTATCTGGAATCCTGGGATCAGGGATTCGATGCTTCGGATAAGCAGGTATGGGGTGCTACAAAAGGAGGCTATCTGTTTATACGGGAATAAGGAACGCCTATAGCGAAGATCATGCGGCCATTGCCTGTGCAAACTGTGACTTCCGATCTGGTTGCCTGTCGGTATAATTGATCGATCCATCAAGCAACGATTGTATTTGAACCAATAGCTCTTCGAACGATTGATCCACCGGGAAAAGTTGATGATGATTTTGGTCGATTTGCAACACAAAACCGGGTAATGATTGGATCATGTACCGATTCGTCGTTGCCAGATCTTGCTGTAACAGCCGTACGGCTTTACGTTTTATATCATGCATAAACTGGGGTATGTGCAAGCGGGCCTCTTCTGCGGTTTCCAGTATATGGACGGATCGCTCAATGTTTTTTCCTTCTATAAATACGCGTCGTTGCAGTGCGTTGATAAAAACCGCGGCCTGTTGTTTTCCTTGTCGTTGTGCCGCCTTAAACGCAATGGAGGAAGGTAAGGAAGATTGAATCGGATCGGTTTTCCATACCGTTGGATTGATTGGAATACCGGACGTTTTCGAAACATCTGACCAGTGATGATACACATCTTGTGGCGTTCGGATACCACCCCGGTTGAATCCTTGCCAATGCGGCAGTAATCCACCCATCACATAACGCAAGGTAACCTGATCGGCCAATTGATCAAATAACGAATGAAGCTGAGGCTGCATTATCCAACACGTTGAACAGATCGGATCGGTGAAATAAAGCAGTTCCGGTAATGCCGGTGTGGTGTTTTTATTTTTTTCGTTTTCAGTTATCAGCGGAATAGCGATCGTTGTTGTACGACGAGCCGGATTCAAAAACTGCTCTTTCAGGTTTCGCCCAAACTGCACATGTTCGGATACTTCGTTTATGCGTGACTGATAAAAAGCATTAAAAGCATCCTCCAATGACTCTTCTCGTTCCAGAAACACCGAAAGCCTATGCGCATCAATCAGCGCATTGGTCGTACCCGCACTGGTGAATGGCAGGGCTACATGCGCCGCATCACCAATGAGAACCACGTTGGACTGATGAAACCGGTCAAGTGGATCAAAATCACGGGTCTTCCACAAATAGGCCTTGGTAAAATCGGTTTTATTCAAAATGGACTGCACTTCCTCAGGAAATTCAGATAGCATCTCTTTGGTAAATGTTTCCAGTGCTTGCGGTGTATTCAACGCATGGGGTAACAAGCGGGCATCTAATTGATGAAACCAAACCGCCTCTGTATCTGAAACCGGAATACAACCAAAGGAGAGTCCTTTTTCGGAGTGCTGGTATTTGGTAAACAACCCTTGCTTTCGACTGATGAGTTCTGGATCTTCTATCGTTCCTAATATTTCGAGCACGGCTGTTTCTGTAAATGCCGTCTCCCCAAACAAGGCTTTTCGAACGGCCGAATGACAGCCATCCGCTCCCACGAAAAGGTCCCCAAATTCAACCTCTCCGTTCTGAAAAACGGCGGCAACAGCCTCATTGCCTTCGTACAGGAAATGGGAAAAGCTTCGGTTGTATTGGATCAAGCCCTTGCTGGCATGGTCCATCAAGAACCTGACCAATGATTTTCTGCGGATACATTGCCAGGGATTGGTAGATGTTTCGGTGATTATCTGGCCGGATTGGTCACGCATACTGATGGTATGAATAGCATGTCCAGGTAAGTTGGCCTCTCGTCCTAACAAGGCACGCAGGGCCTGCATGCCTTCGTGGTGCATCAAAAAAGCATTCGTTCCCTCCGGAATCTGATCGCCTCGTTCGTTCAATACGACCGAGTACCCTTTTTGTTGCATGTGTATGGCAAAAGCCAGTCCGGCGATTCCTCCGCCGATAACGACTATTTTAGGTGATGATTGATCGGTGTTTTTCATAAAATATCTTAGGATAGTGAGCGATTTTCAATGGGTAGGATGGTATGTTCGATGCGTGAGAATGATTCGTTCAAGAGGGATTCGGTTGTGGCAAAACTGATGCGGATATGCCCGGCAGCACCGGGTCCAAACCAACGCGCTGATCCCGGCACAACAGCTACCCGAGCCTGTTCAAGCAGTTGTTGCTGAAGCTGTTCGGCCGTGAGGCCTGTTTTCCGGATATCAACCCAGGCCAGGTAGGTTCCTTGTGGCGCTACACAAGAAAATCCCTCGATTTGATTGATTCGCTGAACAGTCAGATCGCGTGCCTGATGAAGATGTTGTACGAATGCCTGCAACCAGGGTTTACATTGCGTTAACGCAGAAGTTGCGGCCACCTGCGCCAATATATCCACACCATGCACGGTAAATGCGTAGGCGGAGGCCGTTTCAATCGTGTTGAACAAAGTAGCCGATGCTGTACCCAGCGCACCAATCCGTAATCCGGCCAACCCGTACGATTTGCTGAAACCGGTTACCGTAATGGTTCGGTTTGCTATTTCGTTGGAAAGAGAAGCTATACTTACAAAATGATGCGGCTCATATACAATGTCACTCCAGATTTCATCGGAAAGAATAAGCAGGTCGTGCCGAATAGCCAGTTCGCCCAGCGCTGTCAGCTCTTCACGGGTAAAGACCTTACCCGTTGGATTCATTGGATTGCACAAACAGATCATTCGAGTACGATCGCTAATGCGCGATTCGAGGAGCGCTATGTCAATAGGTGCATGGCCAGGCAAGGGCATCCGAACCGGAATCGCCCCCGCGGCTTCGACACTGTACGCGAATAAAAAATCAACCGGATCAAAGACAATGGCTTCATCACCGGATTTCAATACTGATTGACAAATCAGGTAAATAGCGGATGCTGCGCTATCCGTTGGCAAGATATGGGCCGGAGAAATAGACACCGACCGCTCGTAATGAAAGTAATTGGAAACGGCTTCCCGAAATGCAAACATGCCCTTTGCGGGACCATAATGAAAATGGCCATTCATTGCAAAGGAGGATACCGCTTCGCGGATGGCTGTCGCAACCGGAAAATCAGGATCGGCCGCTGTCAATGGAATGACGCCTGCTTCCACCTCTGCCCAACGCAGATTGAATGAATGCTGGCGAAGCAT
>JBJTXG010000107.1:0-5394 GCA_046082125.1 Ferruginibacter sp.
GTTAAGAAAACCATATATTCATATCAGCAGGATACTATTTTGTTGAGTATTATTACTGAGTCTGTTTCAAAAGATGACGATTTTATCAGCACACTGAAAGAAGCTCACCATTACCACTATGATGCCAATGGAAAACTCACCGCGCTGGATGTAAAAATTGAAGGGAAACCGGATGTACAGATTCTATTTGCATATGATGAAACGGGCAATATTGGTATTGAAAAAAATAGCACAACCGGTTTTGTGTACTATTACTATTATGACGATCAGAACCGATTAACCGATGTGGTCCACCACAGTGATGTGTTGGAAAAACTGGTACTTGATCATCAATTTACTTATGACGATGTCGGTAACATCACGCGGCAAATTACCACGGAACGGGGTCGGAACAGTTTTATCGTCTGGAAATACACCTATGATGGATCATTAAAAACCCTGGATGAGCTTTATACTCAAGAAGGAATTATACTTGGACGAATTGAATATACGTATGACCGATATTAAAAAAGCGGGGATAAATCCCCGCTTTTTTAATATAATCAACTGATACGATTAGTCTCTGTAATTGCGTATCAGAATTTCAACTCTTCTATTTTTTGTCCGACCAGCGGCCGTGTTGTTCGGGGCGATTGGACGATCAGGCCCGTATCCATTAGACTGAATACGATCGGCTGGAATGCCTTTGGAAATCAGGTAATTTACAACAGACTTCGCTCTACTGGCCGAGAGTTGCATGTTACGCGCTCTTCCACCGGTTGTATCAGTGTGGCCGTCTACCATTGCAAATAATGTAGAGTCCGCTTTCATAATCTGTACCACCTGATTCAATCCTCTGTTGGATGATGCCAACAGGCGGTCACTACCAGTTGCAAATTCAATGTTATCAGCAGCTTTTTCAACCTTTTGGATTACTTCCTGTGGAATTTCAGGACAGCCATAGTTGGCAGGAACACCTGGCTTATCAATACATTTATCGTCTTCATCATTCACGCCATCTCCATCGGTATCGGGAATCGGACAGCCTTCATAGCGGGCGAGCCCTTTGTCATTTGGACATTTATCCGTTTCATCGTTGACACCATCGCCATCGGTATCGGGAATCGGACAACCATTGTATTTGGCCAGACCGGGTACCGTTGGACATTTATCTGCTGCGTCGGTAATACCATCGCTGTCTTTATCCGGACAACCCTTCAATACCGGAACACCGGGAACATCAGGACATTGGTCGTCAGTATCCGGTACACCATCCTTATCCCGGTCGGTTACTACCGGAATAGCTGGAACAACCGGAGCCTCTTTTCTGTCAACCAGCGGAGCAACAAACCCAATGTTATGGAACAAATGATATTGCGCTTTCTCTGTAACTGGCATCCGATATTGAGAATTCAACTGGACAAAAACATCTTGAGCCAAGCGGAACTGAAGCCCGGCGCCAATTGGCAAAAACGCACCAAACGTACTTTTGTGAAAATAACCACCCACACCTACTCCGATATATGGGTTGATAATGTAATTATCGGAGAGGAGTTTAAAGTTGGCAGATGCGGAGGCTTCAAGCAATAAGGTTTCACGGGTAGTAATATTGGGAGAACCTGGAACTGAGTAATTCACAAATGAACCGGAAAGCATGGTTTGGAAATCAAGATGGTTATTCAAGCCATCTGAGTAACTAACAGCCAACCCGGGAGCCATGCGCTTCGCGTTATAATACTGATTGCCCTGCAAAACGTTTGATAAACCGTTTGCCCTGATCTCCGCAGCAGTGGGATAATCATTCAGCGTAGCATGTACTCCGAACGATGGTAATTTTCGGTGATTATGTTGTGCCATGACAACACCCGATACAAACAGCATCATTATGCCGCATGTTAATTTTTTCATATGATTTGTTTTACGATCTTAACAAAATTAGTCCGTTCACACCAAACAAAAAAATGGACCATCCGGTTAATATACCGATAATCCACGTTATTAGCAGCTTGTGTAAAATTAAAACCGGGAGGAATAGGTTTGCAGCAGCTGTTTATCATCATCATAAATGTCATCATAAAAGATGATCTTTCCGCCTTTGGCCTCGCAACTGAAATATTGGATAAAAATCGGCAATTTATAGCTAACGGGCAGTTTCTTGTGTTTTTTTGTACCCAACCACTGATTAACAGAATCCAAATTATAGGTGACTGGATGGCGGGATGATTGGTTTATACTGTCTGAACGAACAAGGTATTCAGACAACCCCTTCCAGTTTTGAACCCGTACACATCCATGACTCAAGGCCCTGTATTCCCGACCAAACAACCCACGTTTATTGGTATCATGCAGGTAAACAGAAAATGGGTTTTCAAAATTGAATTTCATCACCCCCAAGGCATTATTGTCGCCACTCGCCTGTCTGACCCTAAAGGGTATACCCGTCGAATATTTCGACCAATTGATACTCGATGCACTGACACGCTGGCCGCTGCTGTTATACAATGCCAACCCTCTTCTGGACAGATATGACGAGCTCCTTTTTAAACCGGGCAAAAGTTCTTTTTTGATGATGCCAGCGGGAACGGTCCAGGTCGGATAGGTTACCATCTCATTGATTTCACTTGTCAACAAAGGCGTTTTATTGGTGGGTGTTCCACAAATGATTTTTGAATCCAATGCCAATGTATCCTGATCATATACCTTAAGATAAAAAGCTGGCAAATTAACCACCAGATAACGGTCCGGTAATGTTTGATCCATTAGTTTGTAACGATCAAGGGTAACCATGATTCGCTTCAAACGCAGGGCATCGGTCAGATTGATTTTTTTAATTAATGAAGAAGTGATTTTCCCATCCGATTTGAGTTCCTTTTTTTTCTGATAGGCCTTCACGTATTCAGCCAATGCCAATGAATCGGGCAGCGCCTTCTGATTGAAATCACAAAGCTGTTCTTCGCTGAGTCGTTTAACAAAACTATTGACAAACCGAAGGGAGTCCTCGGTATCGCCGTTGGAATATGGGTAAGATACCAACGTAAAGGAACGGGAATCCATACTATCAACAAACCGCTTAAGCCCGTTGCGTAATTGTACGTACTCTTTTAGAACAGGATGTTGTCTTTGTATAACTGGAATCAACTGTCCGCTTTTCTTGACCTCTACAAGTGCCGGCACATAGAAGCTATCGATTTTGGCAGGATTTGATTTCCAATGGGCTGAGTCTGGAACAAGGCGGCCAAGTTTGATGTCGGATAATATATGCATGAACGCATCCGTCATAAGAATATCAGCTTCTGCCCATTGGGAGGCATCTGCCTCTTTGTTGCAACTGATTTGTCGTTTTTTGAGATCCGCATGATGATAGCGGTTTGCCACCAAGCCATCCCGAATACAAGTATCCAAATAGGTAAGAAGCGCTGCTCCGTGATTTCGGAACGATCCTGTATCAGACCATACTGGCAAATAATTATTCTGACGATAGAAAGACATAACCGCATCCGAATGATTTAATTCGATACCGCTAATTTCTACCCCCTTCCCAGAATCAACCGCTTTGAGAGTACCACTAATGGACTCCATAACATCCTTGTTAATGCCATTTTCATCGTGCGCTAATTCCTCCGGCAGGTTAGATGTAGCACTCCCACAAGAATACAGTGCAAGTATTGTAAACAAGCAACGAAAACTGAAAAGAAAGAACTTGCTTTTTATTGGCAACAAGCCTTTTGATTCGATATATTTACAATCACTAATCATATGCAAATAAAATTAATAAATACGGAACGATATTTCATCATCACGCTCTGTCTTTTTTTCAACAGTTTGATTGTTTATTGTTTAAACGATACCATTATCTCTAAAAATAAGCGACTTACAGGACAACAACACCGCGCATACGAGTCTTTAGTCAAGACCGACCCGTTAGCCCGCATGGTGCCTATTTTCAAAAAACCGGGACTAATAAAACTGGATCTGCGCTACCAAACCGCCTCAAACTTTACGGGTAAAGTGTTGTATGCCCCAACAGCTTGTACGTTTCTGCGAAAACCGGTTTATGATGCCTTGATGTTAGCCGCTGCCTCCTTTCGGGAGTCGGGTTTTGGCATCGTGATATGGGATGCCTATCGTCCATACAACGCAACCGTAACGATGTGGGAACTGATACAGGATGAACGCTACGTCGCTCATCCGGCTAAAGGCAGCGGGCATAATCGGGGGATTGCCGTTGATTTGACCTTGTACCGGTTATCTGATGGTTTATTGTTGGACATGGGAACTGATTTCGACGAATTCACTGAAAAAGCCCATGTTTCCTTTACAAACTTACCTCAAGCTGTTCTCGATAACAGAGAAATATTACAATCAACCATGGAAAAGGCTGGATTCAAGGTGCTGGAAACTGAATGGTGGCATTTTTACTGGCCCGGCGGAAACGATTTTACAATTTTGGATCTTTCATTTGACACCCTTTTACAGTCATACAATAAATCCCGTAAATAAATGCCCAGAATCTATGTAATAGCCGGAGAAGCTAGCGGTGATTTACACGGGGGCAACCTTATCCAAGCCCTGAAAAAAGCCATTCCCGATTTACAACTGCGTGGATGGGGCGGCGAACAGATGCAAGCAGCTGGCATGGAACTGGTCAAACACTATAAAGACTTGGCTTTTATGGGTTTCACCGAGGTGGTGTCTAACCTGCCGACCATTTTGCAAAACTTCAAAACCTGCAAGCGCGATATTACAGCCTTTCAACCCGATCTGCTGCTTTTGATTGATTACCCGGGCTTCAACCTCCGTATGGCCAAATGGGCCAAAACCAACGGCATCCGGGTCGTTTATTTCATTTCCCCACAAGTGTGGGCCTGGAAGGAATCACGCGTTCAGTCGATTCGGAAACATGTAGACAAGATGCTGGTGATTCTTCCTTTTGAAAAACCATTCTACGAAGATAAATGGCAGTTCCCCGTCGACTATGTGGGTCATCCGCTGGTTGAAATCATCGATCGGTTTCTGGCAACAAAACCAAATCCACCGGCGGACTGGCTCAATCAAAAAATCATTGCCGTTTTACCCGGTAGCCGGAAGCAAGAAATCCGAAAAAAACTTCCCATCATGCTGGCGATCACCGATGATTTTCCGGATCATCATTTTGTGGTAGGCATGGCTCCGGGACTGGATACCTCGTTCTACGAACCCTTTATTCAAAACCGAAAAAATGTTTCGTTCATCCAAAACCAAACCTACCTCCTGCTAGCCCATGCACAGGCGGCCCTGGTTACGAGCGGAACTGCCACGCTTGAAACGGCGTTGTTTGGCGTGCCTGAAATCATTTGTTACAAAGGCAATCCGGTTTCGTATCAAATTGCCAAGCGTCTGATCCATATTTCTTACATTGGATTGGCTAACCTCATC
>JBJTXG010000108.1:0-2082 GCA_046082125.1 Ferruginibacter sp.
CCCCCGGATGCCTACTGCCTTACGCTTGACCAGGCAATGGCCGTCAAAGCACTGGTGTTGCAAGCGGAAAAAGATTCATTGCCGGTATCCGACGAAGAAGTAGATGCAGATATCGATAACCGGATTCGTTATTATATCAACCAGTTCGGATCCAAAGAGGAAGTGGAAAAAGTTGCCGGAAAAACCCTCTACCAATTGAAGGAGGATTTTAAAATCAATATCCGCGACCAGCGACTGGCCACTGCCATGCGCAATAAAATCGTGGATGGTATCAAAATCACACCGAATGAGGTCCGCGATTATTTTAATACGATCCCGGTAGACAGCCTGCCCTATTACGAAACCGAGGTGGAAGTAGGACAAATCATCATCTTCCCCAAAGCCAGCCGGGATGCCGAAGAATATTGTATTGAACAACTAAAAGACTACAAACGGCAAATCGAAGCCGGAAAAAAAGACTTTGCCAGCATGGCATCCCTTTTTACGGAAGATCCGGGTAGTAAGGAACGTGGCGGACAATATGAGATCAATCGTAATCAAAAAGACCTGGATCCTATTTGGCTGTCAAAAGCCTTTTCCCTCAAGCCCGGCCAAATTTCAAATCCTTTCCGCTCCCGGTTTGGTTACCATATCATTCAGTTGGTCAGCCGCCTGGGCGATGATGCCATCGTACGGCATATTTTGAAAGTGCCGCAGGTTACTCAGATTGAACTCAAAACCGGTTTTGAGCGCATGGATACCGTACGCGCTAAACTGATCGCCGGCACCATCGATTTTGGGATGGCCGTATCGAAATACAGCGACGATGAAAGCAGTAAGTACAGCGCAGGCCGGATTCAACCCCGGGAAGGCAACTATCTCACCATTGACCAACTAGATAAAGACCTGGTGGTAAGACTAAAAGAACTCACGGTTGGCGCTTATTCAAAACCATATGAGTATGTGGATGAACGCGGACGCAAAGGCATTCGGATGATCTATCTGATTAGTCGGACCGAACCGCATCGGGAAAACCTGCGTCAAGATTATAATCGGATTGCCCAGCGTGCCTTAGAGCAGAAAAAAGAAAATACGCTGGAGCGCTGGTTTGATGGCCGCCTGCAAAATTATTACATTATGCTCGATCCGGATTTTAATGATTGTCCCAGCCTGAAAAAATGGTATGACGCGGCTAAAGCTGTTAAAAAATAATCAATGTTTTACAGCGAGACTTCATTCCCCTTTTTCTTTTGATTCGATGGGCTATTTTCAAGGATGAAACGAAATGTACTTTACACACTACTTGTCTTTTGTTTGATCGGCGGCCTGGTTTTCGCTCTATTGGCAGCGCGTAATCAACAACCAAAACGGATGGATCACTCACCGTCAGGAAATACATTCTACAGCCAGATTGGGGCTATTCCACCTCCCGCCGGATATGCCCGTAAAACACTGCCGGAAGAATCTTTCGGCTATTTTCTTCGCCAGTTTTCGCTCAAGAGAGACAACACTATTTACTATTTCGATGGCCGTGTACGAAATAATCATGATGGGCATTATGCCGTACTCGATATGGCCGTTGGTAACCAAGACCTATTGCAATGCGCAGATGTTGTTATGAAATTGCGTATGCGGTATCTCCAAACACAACATAAAGACATGCGCTTTTATGACAATGAAGGCGGTGTATATGCGTTAAGCTATCCGTATGACAAACTGGAGCAATATATGAACCGGGTATTTGGTATGTGTGGCTCTATGTCATTATCAAAACAATTACACGCCAAATCCATGCATGATATTGCTATTGGGGACGTTTTCATTAAAGGCGGATTTCCCGGACATGCACAAATTGTAGTGGATGTGGTCGAAAATGACCGTGGTCATCGGTATTTTTTGCTGGCACAAGGATTTATGCCGGCACAAAGTCCGCATATTGTCAGAAATTTGAACAATAACCGAAGTCCGTGGTTTGACGTGCGGGAAACCAATATCGATTCACCTGATTATTCCTTCACGAGTGATCAATTAAAAACATGGTGATGAACAGTTGACGGCATTGCACACGACCATAAAAACGAACAACCTTTGATTGAAAAAAAG
>JBJTXG010000109.1:0-7823 GCA_046082125.1 Ferruginibacter sp.
TTTCAAAATCACGGTTTTTATCCGGATGCCAGTGCCCGAAAAAGTTTTACCTCGACGTTTTTCGAAAAGATCTCAAACCAACACCTCCCCCGGCCATACAGCATTTACTGACACAAGGCAATGACATAGGCCTGTTGGCCAGACAGTACTTTCCAAACGGATTAGATGCCAGTCCGTCTGATTTTTCGCAACTAGGCCTTTCCATCGTTAAAACAAAACACTGGATCGAGCAGCAACGAAAAACAATCTACGAAGCCACCTTCAGCAAAGCCGGTCTGTTTTGTATGCTTGATATTCTGCAACAGGTCGAAGACGGTTATGAGGCGATTGAAGTGAAGAGCACATTACACATCAAAGAATATCATATACTGGATGGGGCTTATCAACTGGCGGCCATGAAAGCCGCTGGCTTTGAACCCAAGCGACTATTCATCATGCACCTGAACCCTGCTTACAAACGGATGGGGCTGATTAACATTCAATCACTCTTTACATTAACGGATATTACCTCAACGGTAAAAGAGAAAGCGCCTTTCATTGAACAAACCATTTTACAATTACAACGGATCCTGCAAACGCGCGAAGCCGTGGAGATGGAGATGGGTGATCATTGCCAAAAACCGTTTTACTGTGACTATTTGCAACATTGTTCGTCGGGTATGGATAACGCCTTACCCACAACACCGCAAGTACATGACGCACATTCTTTTTTTTCAACAGACCGACCGTGGATCTATTGGCGATCGGTTCGGCCGGCGGTGCCCTTGCTAAACGACATGGCTCCTTATCAACCGCTCCCCTATTTTGTGGCATTTATGTCCTTTCCGGACGGAGCGGATAATCCGGTGCTGCAAACGTGTTATTTGGATCCGAGATCCGTATACTGCTTACATCCCGACGGAACACTTCGCGAAGACCAGCCAACAACACCACTGCTCGAGCTGCTAAAAAAAGCGTTGGCATCGAAACCAAATGTATTATCCGACAAAGAGCCGGCAACCGCACAAAAAGAACTGGAAACAATACTGAACCAAGCCATCGATCTGCCTATTTTTTCACAAACAACCAACGCAAGTACCATCGAAAGCGGACAGGAAACAGATCGGCAGTACCTTTCTTTGATTCATCAATTTGAAGAGAATGCATGGGAGGATATTCGCGAAGTCCTTCGTGATGGGTTGAGGAAACGAATGGACGTGCCTGAATAGACCGCATTATTTTTTCCGGAAAACACCTTTTTGATGGTCGTCCCAGATGATTGGGGTATTCGGAAAATCAACCTCTGTTAATTGACGAATCAGGGTAGCCACGCCGGATGATGGATCGGGAACTGGTCCACCCTCTCCTTCTTGTTTGAACGATAGAATCTCACCATCCACCAAATCGCCTTTTTCATTGAGGTTAAAACGTAACAGGGGTGCATAGCCGCTTACACCGCTCAAACTGAACATGCCGTAGGTACAAAAATTACCAAGGCTATACGCTATCAGTTTATTCTTATAAACTTCCAATGCCCTGGCCACGTGCGGCCCGTGTCCGATCACCACATCGGCTCCGGCATCAATAACTGCGTGGGCAAATGCATGCACATCGCCACGGTCTTGTCCCAGAAAAATTTCTCTTCGTTTGGGAACATGGGTTGCGCTGCGGCCTTCAGCACCGGCATGAAACGATACGAGCAGGATGTCGCATTGGTTTCTGTATTGCTTAACCATGTTCACCACCATCGATGTTTCATTGAAATTCAAACATCCGTTGTGTGGCGCAAACGCAAGCAGTCCGATCATGGCTCCATCTTTTTCAAAGGTAGCAAACGGATAATCGGGTGTCCCTGCAAAGGCAAACCCTTGTTTCTTCAACGTGTTGACAGTGCTTTCAATTCCCACTGGGCCAAAGTCATTGATATGATTATTGGCAATGCTAATCAGATCATAACCGCTGGCTTTCAAGTACCCGGCATAGTCAACCGGTTGACGGAAACAATATACATTGGCACCAGCGCCTTTGGGGGTTCCTCCATTATCTAAAAAAGTGCCTTCGCAATTCCCAAAGGTGACATCAGCCGACTGCAATGCGGAATCAGCCGGTTTCATCAGCGATGCGGCATCAGGAGGCAGTTTCGATTTACTGGGATAGTTGGAGCCAATCATGATATCGCCTACGGCAGCAAAGCGGATCGTTCGCGCGGGCAAGGGTTTTCGAACCGTATCGACATGATGAGCCAACGCATTTGGAGCTTGGGCAGATGCATCCGTTTCATGATTTCCGGCTTCGGATTTTTGCTGACAAGCCATTAGAGAAACCATCAATAAAAAAAAGGGAATACCAAGAATCCCTTTCTGAACATCAGTTTTCATACGCAATCTTTTTATTGCTGAACTAGCCTGCCCGCTTTCCGGTAGGCGTTTTTGTAATACTTGTGATTCAGGTTTTCAATACTCACTCCTTTAGTACAACCGGAGTGAATAAAATACTCGTTGCCGAGGTATATGCCTACGTGTGAAAGGCCGGGTCTGGTAGTATGAAAGAAAACCAGATCACCCTGCCGGAGTTCTTCTCTCGGAATTTCCTGGCATTGATTGAATTGTCCGGTAACAGTCCGAGAGGCTTTAACGCAGTATACATCGTCCAGCAGTCGTTTAGTTAATCCTGAACAGTCAATACCGCGCAAGCTTGAACCTCCATGACAATATCGGGTACCGATCCATACGTCCATAAAACGAAACAAATCCAGATTATTCACTATTTCAACCGGGACATTGTAACGAATAGCGTACTGAAAATGGATGGCCGATTTCGATTCAATCTCATCCAGAGGCTGAATATTTTTTGTGATGGCCGTTGGTGATTTTCGAATGGTATCTGTTGGATAATTATTCGAAATGGTACAAATTCCGGCTGCTTTCAGTTGGAAAGAAGATAGACACAGGCAACATAAGCCGATGATAACAAGAAGTGGGTGAAATAAGGTCTTCATTTGGCCGCGAAGGTACTGTAATGCCTTGGTTTTGAAGCCCAAAAAGGAACCGGTTTATCCACAATGCTGTAATTAATGGCTAATACACCCCCCACATTTTTTTCTTACCTATATGATTATCAATTAGTTATTTTATTGATAGACCCAATGACCTCCTTTTTCCATTTTTCGGGATGGACCGAGTAACCTGTTTTGCTGATGGCATCAACCCATTGGCTGCAATTCGGATTGCCGGCCAGCTTGGCATAAAATGCCCGTTTTTGCAAAAACTTACAAAAATCGATATACGAATCCCTGTCGGTCGAATATTGTTTATACGCACTTCGAATGCCGTGGGTCGCTCGTAAGTTGTTTTTCCCTTTGAAGCCGAAATGGTTTTTAAGCAAGCGACAATTACGGCTTGTTCCGCTTCCTGACTCGATAACGGCGATACCCAGCATCAGTTTAGCCGGAATTTTATAAACGACAGCCAATGAATCGGCCAGGGGTTTGTATCGCTTTACATAATCCCTTTGCGCCAACAGTACCAATCCATTCATCATACATAAAATCAAAAAACAGAGTGATTTCATAATGGGCATTTTATTATTTTTAATGCGGATTCATCTAATCTGTTATCATGCTCAATGTACCGTTAATAATTCAAAACAAAGCCAGGCATGTGTTCTTTTTTACCATGCTGCTTTTCATTGCAACCACTGCCACCGCACAATCGGTTCTGCAGGAAAAAGACAAACGGGTTCAATCATTACTGAATCATCATAATGCCAAACGTCGCGACGTGGGTGTTCAGCCCCTGGTATGGAACAACGTGTTGGCCACCTATGCGCAGGAATGGGCCAATTACCTGGCCCAAAAAAACAAATGCATAATCAAACACCGACCAGAAAAAATGAGAAAAGGTAAAGAGTATGGTGAAAATATTTACTGGGCTTCCAGTTACGACGATGATGCATTGTTGGCCGCCTCTGAAAGCTGGTATTCAGAAATCAAGCTGTATGATAATAAACCGCTCAGCATTAGCAATGTGAATGCAGTTGGGCATTACACCCAAATGGTTTGGCATAGCACTACGCAAATTGGTGTTGGCATGGCTGTATGTCCATCTGGCGCACTGATTGTAGTGGCCAACTACCAGGAAGCCGGAAACATGATTGGCGAAAAACCCTATTAATCGATGATCCAATGGGAACCTATCCATTGGTTTTCAGGAATCAGTATGTTTGCAAAAAAACGGAATGGCGCATACACCACAGTATTACAGTGATTACCTGAAGCTCGACCAGATCATTCATGCCCAGCACCCCGTCAGTTTTGAATCCGGTAACACCCCCGCTCATGATGAAATGCTGTTTATCGTTATCCATCAGGCCTACGAACTGTGGTTTAAGCAACTCTTGTTTGAACTGGAATCGGTAGCGACTATTCTTGAAAAACCAACCATCAACGACAATGCACCCGACTTGCAAACGGTTGTTCATCGCATACAACGTATGAACACAATCCTAAAGGTGTTGGTTCAACAAGTTGATATTTTAGAAACCATGACCCCCATGGATTTTATGGACTTCCGGGACTTGCTACGTCCAGCATCCGGTTTTCAAAGTTGGCAGTTTAAAGTAATAGAAGCACGACTGGGCCTTCGTTTTGACCAACGACATGGCTTAGCTTATTATTTGTCGCAATTAAAGCCGGCTGATGTGGCGATTATCCAGGCGGCCGAGAAAAAACCAACCTTGATCCAGCTGGTCAATACCTGGTTAGAGCGAATGCCGTTCGTTCGGGAATCGAACTTTTGGCAGGATTATCAAAACGCCTATCAGCAATCCCTGCTGGAAAGTGAAGCCGGTAATTGGGATAGTTTCCGGCTGGTTTTCAACGACGAGAATCTATCAGAAACAGCATCCACTCCACGTTCCTTGAGCGCACAGGCTTGTCGCTCGGCTTTGTTCATTCTACTCTACAGAGGTTACCCATTACTGGAACTTCCGTTTCAATTACTGGAGGGCTTACTCGAAATCGACAAACAGCTTGGCAACTGGCGCTACCGGCATATTCACATGGTGCGCCGCATGATCGGCAGCCGTGTCGGTACGGGCGGTAGTACCGGTGCCGGATACCTGCAAGGCGCGATGGATAAGCATGATGTTTTCCGGGAACTTTCGCAGCTGAACAGTTTTTTATTGGAACGAAAAAATCTGCCAGCGCTTTCTGATGAAATTATCCGACAATTGGGTTATTAATCAACAGGTCGTGTTATAGCAGTTGTTTGAGTACCTCAATGGTATGATCAACCTCTTCCGTTGTGTTGTATTTGGAAAAGCTGAAACGCACGGTTGTTTGGGGTTGTGCATGTTGCAGTGCACGGATTACATGACTCCCCTCCTCTACGCCCGATGAGCAGGCGCTGCCACCGCTGGCACAGATATTATGAATATCCAGATTAAACAGCAACATCGCTGATTTTTCAGTTTTGGGAAAACCCACACTTAATACCGTGTACAAGGAATGACCGTCTACATCCCCATTGAAGACCACTTCGGGGAATGCCGATTGTAGTTTTTCCTTCATGTACATGCGCAGATCATTGATCTGACAGCTATCGGTATCGTAGTGCTCCGTGGCGATTTCGAGCGCCCTGGCAAAACCAACGATGCCGTAAATATTTTCGGTACCCGCCCGCATATTACGCTCCTGTCCTCCCCCAAAAATAAATGGATGAATGCGAACATCATGTCGGATATACAGCAGACCAACGCCTTTTGGTCCATGAAACTTATGCGCTGCACCGGTAATGAAATGAACGGGAATCGATTGCAGATCAAGTGGAAAATGACCGATGGTTTGAACGGTGTCGCTGTGAAAATAAGCCTGGTATCGGGCACATAGAGCACCGACCGCCTTGATGTCAAGTATGTTTCCGATTTCATTGTTTGCATGCATGAGCGAAACCAGTGTTTTCTCCGAGGAAGCAGCCAGGAGTTTTTCGAGATGCTGCAAATCCACATGTCCGTTTGGCAAAAGCCGGACCTCGTTGGTCTTTACCTGACCAGTATGACACAGGTGTTCGATCGTATGTGATACCGCATGATGTTCGATGGAAGTAGACAAGATGCGGGTACAGCCCAGGTCACGGACGGCAGCATGGAGGATTGCATTATTACTTTCCGTTCCGCCACTGGTAAAGAAAATTTCGCCGGGGGTTGTATTCAGGATACGAGCTACAGATTTTCGGGCCTGTTCAACGGCCATGCGTGTTTCCCGGCCATAAGAATAAATGGAAGAAGGATTTCCGAATTTTTCGGAGAAGTAAGGCATCATGGCCTCGAGTACTAATGGGTCGATAGCCGTGGTTGCGGCATTGTCGAAGTAGATCCGACGCATAGTCATATAGGATTTTAAGTTCTCCTAGGCGATCGACTCTTGAATATCCCGAATCAGTCGCATGGCGATATTATCAGCGGTTGTTTCAAATTGACTTTCTGCATAGATACGGATGATGGGTTCGGTATTACTTGTACGAAGATGCACCCAATCATTCTCAAACTCAATTTTCAATCCATCCTCGGTATTGACCGGATTCGACTTATACTTCTGTTTAATCTTGTTAAACACACAGGAAACATCCACATGGTTTTCAAGAGTCACTTTATTTTTACTGATAAAGTAATCCGGGTATGTGTTTCGGAGCTGTTTGACCGATTTTTTACTGCTGGCTACATGTGACAGGAACAAGGCAATACCGGCCAGGGCATCACGCCCGTAATGCAGATCGGGAACAATAACACCGCCGTTCCCTTCCCCGCCAATCACCGCTTGCACTTCCTTCATTTTCTGAACCACATTCACCTCGCCAACCGCACTGGCAAAATAAGTGCCCCCATGCTTCGCCGTTACATCTTTCAACGCCTTGGTAGACGAGAGGTTGCTAACGGTGTTACCGGGCTTGTGGGTTAACACATAATCAGCCACGGCAACCAGGGTATATTCTTCCCCAAACATGGAGCCATCTTCACAAACAAAACATAGCCGATCCACATCCGGATCAACAGCGATGCCCATCGATGCTTTCTGGCGAACCACTTCAGCACTGAGAGCCGCCAGGTGCTCGGGTAATGGTTCGGGGTTGTGGGCAAACAAACCGTTTACCTCTTCATTGATACAGGCAATTTGTTCCACACCCAGTGCTTTCAGCAAGGCCGGTACGGCGAGCGCACCGGTACTGTTCACCGGATCTACGATGATTTTAAATCCGGCCGATGCAATCGCAGGGCGGTTGATGAGCGGATGGGCCAAAATAGCTTCGATATGCATATCCAGCATATCATTTTTTGGAATGACTTTTCCTAACGTATCTACGTCCGCAAACTGAAAATCCTCTTTCTCAGCCAGCGCCAGCATATTTTTACCTTCCTCCGCTGAGATAAACTCACCGGCATGATTGAGTAATTTCAGCGCATTCCACTCTTTTGGGTTGTGACTGGCCGTGAGAATGATTCCGCCACTGGCCTTCAAATAAGGCACCGCCATTTCTACGGTCGGGGTTGTACTCAGATCCAAGTCGTATACATCAATACCAAGCGCGTTTAATGTAGAAATGACCAGGTCTTTAACCATCTTGCCACTCACGCGTCCATCTCTTCCGATACAAACCGAGGGTCGTTGGCCGCTGTCATGCTGCTGACGAATCAGCTGGGTTCCATAAGCCGCGGTGAATCGCACGACATCAAGCGGAGTCAGGTTAATGCCCGTTTGTCCACCAATGGTGATCGCCGCGTCCAGCTTGGCCGAGGGGACGACGATCTCGATTCTTGCCTTGGGGAGGAACTCGACAGTGAACTCGGTT
>JBJTXG010000110.1:0-2291 GCA_046082125.1 Ferruginibacter sp.
TTGAACATGAGAAACTGGGTGCCCATAAAAAATCGCTGGCCCTCCGTTTCACCTTCACCGACGATGAAAAAACACTCACCGACCAACAGGTGGATGGTTTTGTTCAGTCGCTGATACAGGCATACGAAAAACAGACCCAGGCACAGATTCGAAAATAACCGCATTGGAAAAACAACAGGCTCATATCACCCGTATTCAGTCAAAAACGCAGGAACTGATCCGTCGGCATGCGCAGCTGCAGAAGAAAACGGCCCAACAGGAGCAAACCATCCAGGAACTCAAGCAAAAAACACAGGCCGATCAGGATAAAATCCGCCGACTGGAGGAACAACAGCATGTTTTGAAGGCCGCGGCCGGCAGCCTGACCACAGCCGACAAAAAATCCTTTGAACAGGCCATCAACCGATATATCCGGGAAATCGATAAATGCATCGCGCTGCTCAGCGAATAAACATCCATATGGCACAAGAACTTATCCCTCTCAATATTGTCATTGCCGACCGGACCTACCGGATCAAAACCCTTCCGTCGGATGAGGAAACTATCCGTAAAACCGTAAAACTCATCAACGATAAAATCATCGAGTTCAAAACCCAGTTTGCCGGTAAAGACATGCAGGATTATGTGTCTATGGTTGTTATCTGGTATGCAACCCAGTTAACCGAAAAATCGGTCAATCCGGCTGATACAGAGGCTATTAGCGCCGAACTCGACCGCCTTGAGTCTCATCTCGACAAAGCCCTTCAATAGCCGGTTATCCCCTACTGTTACTGAAATAAATTCGGTATCTTCGCGCCGTGTCTTGAAGTCTGTATTATATAACAGGCTTCTTATTAACCATTTTGTGAATCCGAATAAAAACATAGCAATTCATGGACTCGAATATATTATTCGCTGTAATTGGCGTTGCCGCCCTGGCTGCGGGCATCGTCCTGGGTAAATTCATATTTGCCAAAAACACCCAAAAACAACTGGATGAAGCCAGTGAAAAAGCTGAAAAAATCCTTGCCGACGCCAAAACACAGGCCGAAACGCTGAAAAAAGAAAAACTCCTGGAGGCCAAGGAGAAATTCGTTCAAATGAAGGCTGACCACGACAAAGACGTGCTGCAGCGTACTCAAAAATTGAGTGAATCGGAGAACCGCATCCGGCAGAAGGAGCAAAGCCTGAATCAGAAAGATGCTAATCTGGAGAAACAGATCAAGGAAAACGATGGCATCAAAGAAAATCTGAACCGTCAGATCGAGGTGGTGAACATCAAGCGCACTGAGCTGGAAAGACATCAGGAAGAACATATTCGCCGCTTGGAAAAAGTGGCCGGCTTGTCGGCCGAAGATGCCAAAGCCCAGTTGATCGAAAGCTTGCGTCAGGAAGCACAAACCCGCGCCCTGGCTGTTCAGCAGGAAATCATCGAAGAAGCCAAGCAAAAAGCCAATAAAGAGGCCCGTAAAATTGTTATACAAACCATCCAGCGAACAGCCGCCGAACAGGCTATCGAAAATACCATTACGGTTTTCAACCTTGAAAGTGACGAAATCAAAGGGTCGATTATCGGTCGGGAAGGCCGGAACATCCGCGCGATCGAAGCCGCTACCGGCGTGGACTTGATTGTGGATGACACGCCCGAAGCGATCGTGCTTTCCTCCTTTGACCCACTGCGCCGCGAAATTGCCCGTCTTTCTCTCCAGCGACTGGTAGCCGATGGACGTATTCACCCGGCCCGTATTGAAGAAGTGGTTGAAAAAACCCGCAAACAACTGGAAGACCAGGTCATGGAAATTGGTGAACGCACCGTCATGGAGTTGGGTATCCACGGCATGCATAAAGAACTGATCCGAATGGTGGGTCGTATGCGCTTCCGTTCGTCATACGGACAAAACCTACTCATGCATAGCCGCGAAACAGCGAACTTATGTGCGATCATGGCGTCTGAACTAGGCCTTAATCCCAAACTCGCGAAGCGAGCCGGTCTGTTGCACGATATCGGAAAAGTACCTGATGAGGAAACCGAACTGAGCCATGCCTTGTTAGGTGCAAAACTCGCTGAGAAATATGGCGAAAATCCGGCCGTGGTGAATGCGATTGGTGCCCACCACGATGAAATGGAAATGAAATTCGTTATCTCACCGATCATACAGGCCTGTGATGCCATCAGCGGTGCCCGTCCGGGTGCCCGTCGGGAGATTATGCAACAATACATCCAGCGAATCAAAGACCTTGAAAACCTGGCCTTGGGTTACGGTGGGGTTGAAAAAGCCTATGCCATCCAGGCGGGTCGCGAACTGCGGGTG
>JBJTXG010000111.1:0-13295 GCA_046082125.1 Ferruginibacter sp.
TGGACCTAATGGCAGGGCTGCCCGCGGGACGCCGGCCGCGACAGTTGTATGACACCCTTTCCAAAAAGCCTATCCCCAATGCCAATCTCTCTCTGCAAAAAAACCAGGCGAATGCCGGTAAACCCAGTCTCATTTCGTCCGGGAAAGAAGGCCGGTTTCAGTTTTCTTCGGTTACCGATGGCAGTTATACACTAACGATTACATGCGTAGGCTACAAGCCTATGAGTTTTTCGCTGCAAATTAAATCAACGGATATTGATTTCGGACGAATCTACCTCATGCTGCCTGATCAAACCATGACCGGCGTTACAATCATTTCAAAAGGACCAGCCGTTACCCAAAAAGATGACACCGCTCAGTACAATGCCAGTCAGTATCAGGTCAATCCGGATGCTACCACCGAAGACCTGGTTAAAAAAATGCCCGGCATTTCAGTCGATCGAAACGGTGTGATTACAGCGCAAGGCGAGCAGGTTCGTAAAGTGACGGTGGATGGTAAAGATTTCTTTGGCGATGATGCCACGGCTGCTCTGAGAAATATTCCCGCCAATGTAGTCGATAAGATTCAGGTTTTTGACCGGATGAGCGATCAGGCGCAAATGACCGGTATTGATGACGGAAACACTCAAAAGTCCATTAACATCATTACCAAAGCGGGTATACAAAATGCTCAATTCGGACGATTATACGCTGGTGCAGGTACAGATGACCGTTACGCTGCTGGGGGTAATATCAGTTTCTTTAAAAACGATCGTCGTCTTTCCTTTGCCGGGAACTTCAACAATATCAACCAACAAAATTTTGGGTCTCAGGACCTGCTGGGTATTTCGGGGCCTCAACAAAACAATCCGATGCGGATGCCCGGTGGCGGCGGTGGCGGCATGGGTGGTTTTCGTCCGGGCGGCGGAAACTTTGGTGGTCCGGCCGAATCATTTACGGTTAATAGCAATGCCGGTATCAACACGACAAATGCCATCGGCCTGAATTACAGCGACAAATGGGGCAAATCCACCACGATAACCGGGAGTTACTTTTTCAATCAAACCAAAAACGAAAACATCAGTGATGTCAACAATAAATTGTTTGAACAAGAGCTGATCAGTTTTCAAAACAACGACCAGTTCTCCGACAATTTCAACCATCGGATCAATGCCCGGGCGGAAATCAAGATCGACAGCAACAATATGCTGTTTATCATCCCGAGCATCAGCTTTCAAACCAATCGCTCTGAGCGAAGCAGTCTGCTAAGAAGCTATATTGAAAGCGGTGATTCATTGTACAATGCCGTTTCTGGAAATATCAGCGACCGATCCGGATACAATATTCGAAACAATATGCTCTATCGGAGATCGTTGGCTAAAAAAGGCCGGATCTTTACCGCGGGACTAAACACCACGTTTACAAAAAACGATGGTTTGTCGAACATCAACGGCACATACCGTTTTTATGATCCGTTTGGTTTTCCGGTATTGCCCGATTCGATACAGCAACAAAATGCTGATAACCGAAGCAATGGTTACACGATTGGCGGAAACCTTACCTACAATGAACCGCTTGGTAAAGCAGGAAAAAGTCAGCTGCAATTCGAATACAATCCTACATATCAGAAAAACAAAGCAGATCAGCAAACATACTCGTATGACGGGGTCCAATACACGAAATTTGATACGTTGCTATCGAACCGATTCGACAATGTGACCGTAACGCAGAATGCAGGCCTTGCTTTTCGTCGTACACCCAGTAAAGATGAACAGTTCACCTTAGCGGTGAATGTGCAGGAAACCCGATTAACCAGCGATCGAATATTTCCGGTTGTTGCCGGTGTGGACCAGCGTTTCAGAAACATCCTACCCAGCGCCAACTGGCGAAAAAAACTAACCAAGTATAGTAATTTTCGAAGCTTCTATCGGGCCTCCACCCAGTTTCCGAGTATCAACCAATTGCAGGATGTGGTGAGTTTCTCCAATACAACAAGCGTGTCAGTTGGTAATAAAGAACTAAAACAAACCTATTCTCATTTCATGGGCGGTCGGTACACCTATACCAATACGCAAAATAACCGTAGTTTTTTTATGGGTGCTTTCATGCAGTTGTCGAGAAATTTCATTTCCAATGCAACCTTTGTCGCTTCTGCCGACTCGGCCTTGCAACAGGGCATTGTACTTCGGAAAGGAAGTCAACTGAGCAAACCGGTCAACCTGGATGGCTATCGCTTTCTCCGTTCGTTTATGACTTTCAGTCTGCCTATCAAAAAAATAAAAACAACGGTTACGGTTAACGCCTTTTTTATCTACAATCGCCAGCCAGGACTTGTCAACAATATCGCCACCGTTACCAATACGTATCAGTACAATACCGGATTAGTGCTAGCCAGCAACATCAGCGAATATGTTGATTACAACGTGAATTACAATGCGGCCATAAATCGGGCGGCAACCCGCGGAACGGCCATTACCCGAAATGATTACGTTAATCATAGTCTGTCCGCAACCCTAAATATATTGAGCAAAAAAGGATGGTTTATGCAGCATGAGCTCAACACACAGGTGTTTACCGGACTAGCTGCCGGCTTCGATCAAACGTATTCGCTCTGGAATGTATCGGTTGGGAAAAAATTCCTGAAAAACAAAAGCGGTGAATTAAAGTTTACCTTATTTGACCTGTTAAAACAAAATCAAAGCATTAGCCGAACCATTACCAACTTATATGTAGAAGACGCTCAAAGCCGTGTGTTACAACAATACGGCATGGTTACATTCAGTTACAACCTCCGAAACTTCGGAAATTCCAAAAAAACAGAAGTCAAAGATGACTTCATCCAGCCGGTAGGTTATCCGCGACAGGGGATGTGATTCCAACAAATAGTCAAGGGGCTACCGTTTACATGGTGGCCCTTTTTCATTGTAACATTTATCACCCAACTCAGCATACCGGGATCTTAGCTTTGTGTTACATACACATCAGAATAATTGAACTAATTTTTCACTTAACTGATTATTTATGAAAAAGAACTTGGGTTTTGCCGATCAATTCATTCGCATTGTATTGGGTTTGGTTTTACTGGTATTTCATTTTCTGGACGTAGGCTCCGCCGGCTTATCAATCTTTTTTTTAGTACTTAGTATAATCCTGTTAGCAACGAGTTTTTTTGGTTTTTGTCCGCTCTACGCCCTGTTTCGTATTCAAACAAACTGCAATGAAAAAAGAAGCGGGGTGCTTGATTAAACGTTGCCTCTCTGATTACATATCTTTTTTGTTTCTCTTTTTTATTTGAATTATTTATAACCCCCTTTATCTATGTTTGACATTATTAAGCAACTCTTCGGAATGGGCCCGTCGGCCGATTTTGCAAGACTTGTTCAAAACGGCGCCGTTATTGTAGACGTTCGTACACCGGAGGAATATGCTAGCGAACATATCCGAGGATCTGTAAACATTCCACTCGATCGATTGGAAAAAAACCTTACCAAGCTAAGCAAACAAAAACCGATTATCAACTGTTGTGCATCCGGTATGCGGAGCGCCTCGGCTAAATCTACATTACAAGCGGCCGGATTTACTGATGTATACAATGGCGGTGGCTGGAGTGGCCTGCAAAAACTATTACATTAATGCCGGATTATTTTCCTAGTATGAGCACGTCGCTTAATCCGCTTTGGATTGGCTGTCGGTTATATCGAAGTGGCGCAACCGTTGAATAGGCATCACAGCAGGCCGATCCTTCGTTCAGTGGGTAGCTGATGGCTAGTGTGTCAAGATCGCCATCGGGCAGTTTGACGTAAACGGTTGTCAGCGATCGCGCATCAAACTGAATGGTTAAAACGCTATCAGCATTGGTTGAATTATATTCCTGTCTTTTGACGGTATGCGTTACCGAGTCTGTTCCGATGAATGAATAAAAAACAGGTGTTCCGTTTCGAAAGCGAGCCGAGTCTCCAAAAAACAGGTCTTTTCCCGTTGTGAGATCGATGAGGCGGGCATTGACGACATTGCTGCTTATTTTGCATTTGGCATTTCCCAAACAGCAGGCCGTTAGTACAAAAGGCAATGCAAAAAGGAAAAGAAGGTTTCGATTAGTCATGACATAAAGGTAATTCGACCGATTGATTTTTCAGTAACTTACTTGCCGAAACAACATTATGCGAAGAGATATTGAAAGCTGGCTGAGTCCGGCATTGCAACGTGATATGCCGATCGTCAGTTACGGACATTATGGCTTTTCGGTGTTATTGGTTCCTACCGCCGCCGCTGATTTTTTGGAGTACGAGCGATTCCAATTGATTGATTCATTATCGGCATTGATTAATGACGGAACATGCCGCGTATTTTCTATCAATAGCATCAATAATGAAAGCTGGCTGAACAATACCATGGCCGGGGAACATAAAGCCATCCGTCACAATCAGTTCAATAAATATGTTTTGGATGAGATTATTCCGTTTATAAAAACCAAAACTTCTCCTGAAAGCCCCATTTATATTTGCGGGGCTTCGTTTGGTGCACTGCACAGCATGAATTTATTTCTGAAACGTCCGGATCTGATCAGTGGTGTTATTTCGATGAGCGGCGTGTATGATCTTACGGAGTATACCAAGGGGTTTTTTGATGATCAGGTTTATTTCAATTCGCCCATGCATTATCTTCCCAATCTAGAAGACGAGTGGTATTTGAGTCGATTTCGTTCTAGTGGACACATCCATATATTATCGGGCAGGGGCGCTTATGAAGACCCTTCGGCCTCCGAATCATTTGCGAGTGTTTTAAAAGCTAAATCTATTCCCCATGAACTTTCAGTTTGGGGCGCCGAATGGAAACATGATTGGCCAACCTGGCGCGCCATGCTGCCGGAATGGCTGGGCAGTCGGTTTTAGTTAGTTTACTGAAAAATAGAATGTATTCGCTAGCATGGTTCGAACCTGATTCGTGCGTGGTCCAGACAAATCAATGATTGTCTGGATGCAGACCAAGGTGTCTGCATTTGTGTATAGTTCGTACCAAACCCTTTACCAACTTTAGATTGACCTATGCGTCCTTTTTTATGTGCTGGAAAAAGCTCACGAGAAGACTGTCATTTTTTGCAAAAGTGAACGTCATTAATTATTGCTAATCAATAATTTTAAAATTGGTAGTTTTCTGTTGATTGAGGTGGTTATCAGAATACTCAAATCCCCATTCCCCTCTCTTTTTTATTGGCGCTAAACCATGTGAAAAAATAAGCCAATCATTTTCATTAGAAATAAGTACGCCTTTATGTTGATTTCTGTCCTTGTCAATGTAGACATAGGAATACTTGCCGTTTGAGTAATCATAAAATGTATACTCTTCATTATGAACGTTTGCATAATCATATGCACATGATAAGATTTCAAATCCCCTATTATCCATTAAACCACATTTAATCTCATTATCTATAATTTTAGATGGTATTTGAAATTCGTTTGTATCAATAAAATTATTAATTGAGGGCTCGCCACAGGCTCCATCTGAATATTCAAACGAATACTCAGTTGGCGAATTTATTCGACCCTAGGGGTTGATATAAACATAGTAGTCTATGTAACGATCGTACAAATCCTCACCTATATTTTCGCCTTGTCCTTCGCTTTTAGTAACAGCTGCGGCAAGGCCATTTTTAAACGCTGTTATTTTATGATGCGTAATAGGTAAAACGATCTCTCCGCGGGTATTAATTAAACCTACCCTATCGTTTTTACCAACAACCGCTAGTCCGTACTGATTAAACGGCTCAGCCTTTTCATATGTTCCAGAAAAGGCGAGGGTTTTGGATTTGGGATAAACGAATCCGAATGATCCATTGTTGAATAAAAAAGGAACGGGGTAGACTATATCATGATTGTTGTTGTTGTTTTCCATTATACCAGACTTTAACTGACTAATCGAATCTCTTAATTGAAGTAGCTGAAATAAAAGCAATTGAATGCTGTCTTTCTGTTTTAAGGTGCTTTTAACGTAATTTCTATATTGATCCAAAATAAGGTCATATTGACCATTGGCCATCTTTTCACCGATCTGCGAAGACATTAATTTCATCTCGGTGTTTTTTAGTTCATAGCGTAAACTTTCTGTCAAGTATATCAGGGAGTCAATTTCATTCTGACTTTGGGACAATGCCGCTCTTAATTGCTTTTTATTCATTCTTGGTGATTGTGCCCAAGAGGAAGTAAAAAACACAAAACTTGAAATCAATAAAAATACAATTACTCGCATGGTAGAATATTTAGTATTTATCGCAAGGAACTACTCGGTATTTATCCTCTCCAGAAATATACTTCTTACACGTTTTTCGGATTAAAACCATCTGATTATTTACAACTCTATAGTACGACTCCTCGATATCTGATCCGGCAGCTGAGGAATTATATTCATGTATAATCTTCTTTTTACTATCAAATTCTAAGGAGATTCCTTGGAAGTTACTTTTAAAATAGTGCTTGTTAATAGGATCGTATAAAAAGTAAATTGATGATGTGTTTGCACCGGAATATTGTCCTTCAAAAATAGAAAAATCGGTGTGGCCATCAAAGTTGTAGTCGCCTATTGATAAAGGCTCATCAATAAATTGACAAGAAACTGAAAAGTCCTGAAGTAATTTTTTAGATTTTTTATCAAAAACATGAATAGAAACAACTCGACCATCCTGGTCGAGCGTTATTGAAAAGTAATGCTGTTTAGTCTTTGTTTTTTGAACGATTTCCTCCGGTTTTATTTGTGTCTCTATTTTTTCCTGATTCCTCGACGTATCCCAAGCGATTTTACTATTCTTCTCATTTTTTGTGAAACGATCCTGTTGCGTAGATGTATACGAGATCTCTTCAGCATTGCAAGATAATAGCGATGCTCCAATGAATAAAAACCGAAGTGCCAACGTACAATTATTCAACTGAATGCCGATTTAAAAAATAATAATCTATGGGTTCTGACAAGATAACATACAGGATTCTTTGTTAAAAATAAAAACTTTTTTATTCGTTTTTAGCGCTTGATTGCAATAATTACATCATATTGGAGGGATTAGTTCATCACGCTTATCCATTTAATAAATGTAATAAGATTCGACGTCTCCGGAATGGCTGGGTAGTTGGTTTTAGTTAGTTTACTGAAAAATAGAATGTATTTGCTAGCATGGTCCAGACAAATGAAACCCTTTACCAGCTTTAGATTGACCCATGCGTCCTTTTTTCCGTGTACTTTTGTTGTTTAATACACTGAATGACTAAAAAACTATACTTGCTGGATGCGTTCGCCCTGGTTTTCCGGGCATATTACGCCCTGATCCGAAATCCGCGAACAACGTCCGCTGGCCGGAATACCAATGCCCAATTCGGGTTTACAAACACCCTCCTCGACCTGATCAATAATCAAAAGCCAACCCACATGGCGGTCTGCTTTGACACTAAAGCACTCACCGAACGCCACACGGATTTTGCCGAATATAAAGCAAACCGACAAGAAACACCGGAGGATATATTAAGCGCCGTACCCGATATCAAACGAATTATCCGCGGATTCAATATCCCGGTGGTCGAAATGGATGGCTATGAAGCCGACGACATCATTGGCACTCTCGCTCAACAAGCCGAAAAAGCCGGGTATGAAGTATTTATGGTAACCCCCGATAAAGACTATGGCCAGCTGGTTACCAATAATATCAAAATATACAAACCGCCCTATCAGGGCAATAGCCATGAAATTCTTGGTCCGAAAGAAGTTTGTGAGAAATGGAATATCGATTCCATTACGCAAGTGGTTGATATGCTCGGACTCATGGGTGATGCGGTAGACAATATCCCAGGTATTCCTGGCGTAGGTGAAAAAACAGCCGCCAAGCTGCTCAAAGAATTTCAAAGTCTGGAAAACGTACTGGCCAATGCCGATACCATCAAAGGTGCAATGGGAGAAAAAATCCGGAATGGAAAAGAACTCGCGGTGATGAGCAAGAAACTGGCTACTATCATCACCCATGTACCGGTCTCATTCCATGAAGAAGATTTTCGAATCAAAGAATGGAATCAAGACGAACTCACGGCTGTGTTCACCGATCTCGAATTCAAGACGCTGGCTAAACGACTGCTCCAGCAGGAAATAGAAACGCCCAGAGATAAAAGCAATGCGCCAAATCAACAAACGGATTTATTTGGAAATCCAGTAGAAGACAAAAACAGCAAAATAACCCAACAGCAACCCATACCCGAAACGATTGTAGCTGAAAATAACATTACCAATACAGATCATCGTTATCATTTGATTGACGACGAACCATCGATCATACATCTGGTGAATCAACTCTCCACCGAACAGGAAATTTGTTTTGATACAGAAACAACAAACATCGACGCTAATCAAGCAGCCCTGGTTGGACTGAGTTTTTGTATTACACCCGGAGAGGCTTTTTATATTCCCTTTCCAGAAGATGATACAGCATGCCGCAAACAACTGAGCCTTTTTGAACCGCTATGGAAAAACGAACAAATCACCTGGGTGGGACACAATCTGAAGTACGACCTTCTGGTGCTTAAATGGTACGATATACAGTTGAAAGGCCGATTCTTTGATACCCTGCTAGCGCACTATGTCATCGAACCCGAAGGTAAACGCAGTATGGACGCACTGAGCGAACGATATCTTGGCTATAAACCGATTCCCATCGAATCGCTAATCGGCAAAAAAGGAAAATACCAAGGCAATATGCGCGATGTGGAAACAGAAAAAATAAAAGAGTACGCCGGAGAAGATGCCGACATAACACTGCAGTTGAAACATTTCTTTGTTTCGAAAATGCAGGAAAATAGGGTAGTCAATGTATTTGAGGCCGTAGAAAATCCATTGGTGCCTGTACTGACCAATATGGAATTCGAAGGCATTCGGGTGGATGTTGATTTTTTAAAGCAATATTCCATCGAACTCGAACAGGAAGCCAAAAAAGCCGAGGAAGCCGTTTATGAAAAAGCGGGCGTTCGGTTTAATCTCGCGTCTCCCAAACAACTGGGCGAGGTGTTATTTGAAAAACTTCAACTGGATCCAAAAGCAAAAAAAACAAAGACCGGACAGTACGCAACCGGTGAAGATATCCTCAGTAAGCTGGCCGTACAACATGCGATTTGTGATGACATACTTACGTTTCGGGAACTCACTAAACTAAAATCAACCTATGTGGATGCGTTGCCGGAATTGATCAATCCAAAAACCGGCAGAGTACATACCAGTTATGCACAGGCCGTAGCCGTAACCGGCCGCTTAAGCAGCAATAACCCCAATCTGCAAAACATTCCGATTCGTACCGCTAAAGGCAGGGAAATCCGAAAAGCGTTTATCCCACGAGATGAAAACCATGTACTTGTGTCGGCAGACTATTCTCAAATTGAACTCCGAATCGTGGCGGCCATCAGCGGAGATGAAAATATGTGTCATGCCTTCACCAGCGGAATCGATATCCACACGGCAACGGCTGCAAAAGTGTTTGGTGTAACGCCCGAAGAAGTTACCAAAGAAATGCGCTACAAAGCCAAGAGTGTAAACTTCGGCATTATTTATGGACAAGGCGCCTTTGGCTTAGCTGAAAACCTTGGCATCTCAAGAAGCGAAGCCAAAGAGATCATCGACAACTATAAAAAAGAGTTTCCGGGTATCCAGCAATATATGAGTGACACCATTCAGTTTGCAAAAGATAACGGTTATGTACAAACGCTAATGGGTCGTAAGCGCTGGCTAAAAGATATTCACTCGGCTAACTTTACCGTGCGTGGGTTTGCTGAACGAAACGCCATCAACTCCCCGATACAGGGAACCGCGGCTGATATGATTAAACTGGCCATGATTCGGATCCATACCAGTTTTACCGAGAAAAATATCCGCTCTAAAATGCTGCTGCAAGTTCATGATGAACTAGTGTTTGATGTGCTAACCGAAGAACTAGACCTAGTTAAGCCCATCATTCTCGAATGTATGCAACATGCCATGGAACTTCCGCACGGAGTTCCTACAGATGCCGAAATCGGATTTGGAAAAACGTGGCTGGAAGCGCATTAAAACGTTCAATACCTGCCGGCAGGCACCAAACAATCAAACTCGCGAAGCGAACAATAAATGAAGCCCCTCCTAATATACTGCTACGACGCCTATTGCAGCTGGTGCTACGGTTTCAGTCCCGTGTTGCGTCTATTGTCGGACCGGTATGCAGATGTGCTGACGTTTGAAGTGCTAAGCGCCTCCATGATTAGTGATGAGAACCCCACTCCTATACAGCTAGTAAGTCCTTTTCTGTTAAAAACGTATAAGGAAGTTGAAGAAAAAACAGGGATTCGATTCGGTCCCGACTTTCTTTGGCATATCGAAAATCCCCATCAGAGCGATTGGGCCATCCATTCAACAAAGGCAGCTATAGCCCTTTGTGTTTTAAAAGAGCTAAGGCCGGAAGAAACCCTGAACCTTGCGGCTGATCTCCAAACGGCTTTATTTGCGGAGGGCCGTGATCTGACCGATCATGAAGCTTATCGACATTTGCTGGCCCGATACAGCATTGATCCAACCTTTTTTTACAAAGAGTTGGAAAGTATAGAATATAAAATAATGGCCGCGGTGGAAGAGGGTATGATCAAAAATTTTAAAGTAGGGGCATTCCCCACCCTGATCTTACAAACCGGCGAAACCGACTTCTTCCTGATATCGCAGGGGATAGACTCCTACGAAGATATCAGCGCGCGATTGGATGATCTCTTATCAACCACCAGAGAATGATTGATTTTGAGTAACCAGGCAACAAAGCCGTGTTTCTTTTGTTTTTTGTAGTTAATTTTAGATATCAAAACTTCATTATGAAACAGATTGCCTGTTTGTGGATTGTATTATTGTTTAGCGCGGTGAGTGGTGTAAATGCACAGCCCTTCGCCCTATCCCTCAATAACGTAGATGGTTCTCCCTATACCTGTACGCCGCTCGAAGACTTAGGTACCTATAAGCGCCTTCGTGTTCAGGCAACACAGTCATCTGCGGTTGGGCGATGGGAGTTTCCGCAAACCTGTTCCTTTCCGGGAAATGTTTGGCGCCCCTACACCGATGCGGAAGCAACTCCCATTCCGTTCAACCGGGTTATTCCGCCCACACCGAGTACGTATGCCGCACTGTGGAACTCATCCAACGGTGGTGCGCCCGGTCGCCTTCAACCAATAACTACCGGCTATTACTATACATTCAATGTGGAAAATATCGACTGCAATGCCGGACTCTGTGAAAGCCCACACATTGGGGTATTGGAAACGCCCTACTTACCCGTAGATTTACTTTCTGTCAGCCAACTACCCGTTGCTGCTGCTGTTACAGAAAACACGCCCGTAACCGTAACCGTTACGAGCTCGGCCCCACCTATTGAACAAGTATTTTTGCGTTACACTACAAATGAATATGTAAATACAACAATCATACCCGTTATTTTTACTGGAACGACCGGAACGGCTACCCTTCCTGGTTTTGCCAATGGCACAACAGTCCGTTATTATATATACAGTACGAATAAGACGCAAGCCCTGATTGAGTCGGAGGTTGTTTTATATGGCGAAATCACCCACGATATGTCCACGCTAAAGTGGAATGTGGATTTGGGTTCTAATTATAGTTATATCGTTGCTGGTACAACACCCGTAACCCTTGAATATTTCAAAGGATCAAAACAAATCGATCAACATTTGCTCCAATGGAAAGCGTCCTGTCTGGTGAATTCACCCGTAACGACGACCATCGAACGAGCCATCAATAACAATAAGTATACCGCACTATCCTCATTCATAGCCGATGGAATTCGATGCAGTCAGCCGTTCGATTACACCGATAAAAATATCCAGACCGGTACCCATTATTACCGCCTTCGCTTCGAATCAGCCGACGGACAGCGGAAATACAGTAATATCGTGGCAATCAATAACGGTAACATCCGAACCAATCAAATTCAAATCATTCCAAATCTAATCGAAAACAATCTGGTTCGCCTGCAATTTCAAGCCGACAAAGCCAATATCATCCGATTGAACATTCTCGATCCGGCCGGCCGATTATTGTACCAAAATCGTTCCGCTGTTTTTCCAGGTACAAATAATATTAATATAGCCGTTCCTTCACTAAAACCCGGACTCTATTTTATAAAAGCCGCTGGCGATTTTGGACAATCAGAAACACAATCATTCATTATTAAATAATTTAAGCTGCCACGCTTCAAATCATGTGTTTCAAATAAACCATTGTACATGAAATCAACTTTTTTGTTTCTTCTTTTGTCCCTTCTAATGTGTTCAGTATGGGCACAAGATTCGAAGTCCGTAGCGACAGAGCAGGATGGCAGTTTGTTCTCCTATAAATCAACGTACGAGTCTAAAACGAAACAAAAAAAGCAACCATCATCAAAATATGGATTAAACGAGACTATAAATCCAAAACAATAATGGATGAAAATGGCGATGATGTGACTATTCCAAACGCGTCTGATCATACGCTTTGTGAATTTGACTGCAAGAATCGCCAAGTGCGGTTTTTAGAATTTGTATTGTATGATGGAAACGGAAGACAAGTTGAAAAAACGACATTGGCACCCGACAAAATAACGTGGAAAACGCTCAGTGTTGGATCGGTGATGGATCAGCTCTTGAATGGGATTTGTGCTGATTTTAAATAGTTTATCGAGCACCCCTTCTGACATGGTGTATGTCAAGTAGTCGATTGGGGATCTATGCTGTTTCTTCTATTCGTTTAAGCCCGTAATCATGTATTCGCCATATAAAAAAATAGCACCCCTTTAAACGATTTATGCTTCGTGACAGCAATGTTGCCATCATGGCGAGACCATTTAGCCATATCACACAATCTTCTTAAAAAAAGCTCCCAAATAATCACAAAAGCGGCCAAAAAAGGCTGTTTTTTATGTTCTCTTGAACATCTTATAAACCCGACAATCTATACTATGCCACAGCAATAAAGTAATATCAGAATAAAGATCATCCGCAAAATAAAAAACTAATCCCAGCGCTTTAATTTTGAGATGCCCTCTAAACAAATCGGCGCTAGGTATCATTGCCATCTCAAAAAAATTCCCCTCTCTCTTTTATTTGATTGCATGCTCTTCCTTGCCCCAACCTTAAGGTCTGGGCAGGAGATTATTTTTTACCAAATTAGATCATTCCATCACAAAAAAGTCCCCCTCTCTTTTAGGAAAGGGGGACTTGTGTATTGAGCTGTTTTCGGATCGATTAGAGCTTGATGGCTTTCACCGTCTTCTGCTGGCGACCTTGTGT
>JBJTXG010000112.1:0-7015 GCA_046082125.1 Ferruginibacter sp.
GAATGCCATATCCAACCGGATAGGCATTCGATTTGAGGACGACCGCATTGTTGGAAAAACCATCTCGGATCCAACATCAAAAAGTGTAACCAGTCAAATCCTGAAAGACAAGGGTTTGTCGGAGACCGATTTAACCTATTTGGATCCTAACGGAAACCCGTTGATGTATTTGACCGCCAATGTAAATATGAAGGGCATCATGGGGCTTCTCACCCAAAACAGTGTCATTAAAGCTGGCCTGGAAGAAGCACTGAGCCCGCTGGGATTAAAACAACAAGACCTGGAATCGTTTCTGGCCGGAAATATGAGCATCGCGTTGAATGAAATTCAGCACACACCGGTTTTTTCAGAATATGACGGTACCGAGTTGTATGTACAGGACAAGCCGGTGTTTATGGCTCATGCCACTTTGGGCAACACAACCGTATATGATCGGCTGCTCGCGCTGGAAGGGGCCAATTTTTCGAACAATAGCGGTATTTTGGGAGTAGAAATGAATGCCTATCGCGGCGATTCGCTGTATGTATATGTAAAGAACAAAGAGCTCTTTGTGTCGAATCATTTTTCTTATCTCGCCGATATTCGCAATGGAACAACCTGGAAAAAACTTCAAACCGAGTGCTTATCTGATCTGGCGAAAAACAATCCGATGGCTGCATTTATTAACCTCAATCCCTCGGCACTGGATCGCTACATGAATGATAAAACGGGCTCTTCCTCCGAAAAAACACTATTACGGGCAGCGGCTTCCAACCTGAAATATGCTAGTGCCTTTACCTCTGCTTCGGATGGCGAATTTGCTTTGCAGATGTCTGATAAAAAACAAAACAGTCTCTGGCGAATCATGCTCATTGCGGATGATATATTCAAGGCGGCGCAGCTAAGCGCTTTTTAAGTACACCGAACTGCTCATACACGTTGATCATATTGAGCCGAAGGCATTTGTTTGTAATGCCGGCGACAGGTCGCTCTGGAAAAACGAAGTGACCCTCGCACCCAATGCTATTTATCAGGTATTGGCATCCAGTGGATCAGGTAAAACAACCCTGGTATCCATATTGGCTGGTCTGCGCGGCGATTACAACGGCACCTTGTTCATCAACCAAAAGCCTGCGAATGGCTTTCGTCCGGACGATTGGAGTCGTTGGCGTAGCAAGGACATGAGTATTGTCTTTCAGGACTTGCGTTTATTTCCTGAATTAACGGGTATCGATAATATTGAATTGTCGGCTAAGCTAGCCGGCGCAGTGACCGATCGCGCACAAATAACGAGTATGGCGGAGCAGTTGGGTGTAGCCCATAAACTGGATACAACGATGCGCTTTTTGTCGTTTGGTCAGATGCAGCGGATGGCGATCATTCGGGCGTTAAACAGACCGTACAACTGGCTCATACTCGATGAGCCGTTTAGTCATCTTGATCAAAAAAATGCAGAAACAGCGTGGGCGCTCATCATACAGAATGCTCGTGAGAAAAAAGCGGGCGTTCTGATAACAAGCCTTGATCCGTATACGTTCATACACCCAGACCGTCAATTTATTTTATAATCACCCATGCGATGAAAAGGTCTGTTATAACCAGCATTATTTTTAAAACCCATCGTCCCACACAATTGTTGGCGGCGATGTTGGGCTGTTTGGTGGGGTTTTTGTTGGTTGTTGTATCTGTTCAGACGTATTTGAATTTTCAGCAACTATTAAACGATAAAACACAAACCATCGGTTCACAGTACCTTGTATTGAATAAATCAGTTTCCATCAGCAACACGCTGGATATGTCCAAAAGCGCTTTTTCATCCAAGCAAATAGAGGATGTGCGTACGCATCCGTCGGTCGTTCGCGTTTCTACGTTTACGCCCAATCAATTTGAAGCGATTGCCTTCTTGGAATTGAAAACCGGCGACGGTTCGGTTGCTTCATTAAAAACGGATTTGTTTATGGAGAGTGTTGAGGATGGGTTCATTGATGTTCAAACCAAGGATTGGGGGTGGATGCCTTCGACAGCGACGGTTCCGGTTATTTTGCCAACGGACTTTATCAATCTGTATAATTTCACGTATGCGCCTGCGCGCGGCTTGCCGCAAATATCCCGGGCAACCGCCGAGTTGTTCAGTTTCAAAATCATTCTAAGCGATGCGTCCGGTCCGGTTACTTATACGGGCAAGATAGCGGGATTCAGTAATCGGATAACCTCCATGATTGTTCCTTCGTCGTTCATGCAATATGCCAACACTCGCTTTACCGCCCCTCAGGGATCTGGCTCAGCGGTTTATCGGCTGATTGCCGAAGTTCGACCCAAACAGATGGCGTCGTTTCAGGATTTTTTAAAAGAAAAAGGATACGAAACAAATGAAGAGCTTTTACGAAGTGCCAAGTTTTCGGGTCTTCTCCAAGCCATTCTCTCTATCGTATTTTTATTGGGTGCCGTGATGATTGTGAATGCATTCGTTGGGTTTATTCTTTACTTACAGTTGACCATCGCCCGTTCGAAGTACGAGTTGGAGACACTTCTGCGATTAGGGTATCGCCATCGTTCGCTGACCAGATGGTATGCCAATGGAATTGGTAGCATCTTGATCTTGGTGGGAGGTACGGCCTTTGCTGCGCTGATCTATATTCAACAGGAAATGCAACAATTTCTTGATACAATGGGCTTTTCGGTTTCGTCATCCATCGATGGGATTTCATGGCTGACAGGCACGGGGTTAATGGTCGTATTGTATGGGCTTTTTCTCATTTCGGTTCGTCGTCAGATTTACGGCCTTGCCTTGCCGCGTTGAGTTGTCAAAAAAACCGTCTTTTTAAATGAATAGTAGTCAACTTCCCGACCAGGCTGAGCAGGAAAAATACATGCGGCAGGCATTACAAGAGGCCCAAAAGGCCTTTGACCAAGGAGAGGTGCCTGTGGGGGCGGTGCTTGTTTTAGATAATAAAATCATTGCCCGCTCCCATAATCAGGTAGAGCTGTTGCGCGACACCACAGCCCATGCCGAAATACTGGCCATTACGAGCGCCTTCAACGCGTTACAGGTGAAATACTTGCCCGAGGCCATCCTTTACGTTACGCTGGAGCCGTGTTTGATGTGCAGCGGTGCCTTGTATTGGAGTAAAATTGGCGCGGTGGTTTTTGGTGCTTCCGACGAGAAAAACAGCTATCGGAAGTATACGGGTGCAACCAATCCGTTTCATCCCAAAACGCGGCTAACGGGCGGAGTTCTTGCTGAGGAGTGTGGTCAGTTGATGACCGATTTTTTTCGTACGCTCCGGTCATCCTGATTTCTGTCAGCCCATTTTCAAACAGCCACAAAACGCATACCTTTGCGGTTCTACAAAAAACCGAACAGCATATGCCATTCACACTAGACCCTCTACCCTATGCGCACAATGCGCTTGAACCACACATTGATGAGCAAACCATGCAAATCCATCATGGTAAACATCATCAGGCCTATGTAGACAATCTAAACAAGGCCATTGCCGGAACCGATCACGAAACGAAGTCGCTGGAACAACTCGTCGGACAGGCGGGCAGCATCAGCATGGCCGTACGGAATAACGGTGGCGGACATTGGAATCATACGTTTTTCTGGAACAGCATGTCGGCACAAGGCGGCGGGGTTCCTACCGGAGAGCTTGCTGAAGCGATTAACAGCGCGTTCGGATCATTTGATGCGTTCAAAGAAAAATTCAGTCAGGCCGGATTAACAAGATTTGGCAGCGGCTGGGCCTGGTTGATTGTTAAAGACGGCAAACTCGATATTTGTTCTACCCCCAACCAGGACAATCCGTTGATGGATGTGGCTGAAACCAAGGGAGCGCCCATTTTGGGTGCCGATGTTTGGGAACACGCCTACTACCTAAAATACCAAAACAGACGCGCCGATTACCTCAATGCTTTTTGGAATGTAGTTGACTGGCAGGTGGTTGAAGCGCGTATGCTGGCTGCGATGAAGTAGCCGATACCGACTGTGTTCATTTTATTTTGGCCGTCCCATGACGGCCTTTTTCTTATCACCTCTAACCGTTTCGGCATTAGCACCAAATACCTACCTTCGTTTTTGAACCTGTTTGATAATTATGAAAGGCATTATTCTGGCCGGCGGTTCCGGCACGCGGCTTTATCCGATTACCATGGCGATCAGCAAACAGCTGATGCCGATTTATGATAAGCCAATGATTTATTATCCGCTCACCACGTTGATGCTGGCGGGCATACGGGAGATTTTGATCATTACTACACCCGAGGACCAGACTGGGTTTCAGCGTCTGTTGGGGGATGGTGCGCAGTGGGGTCTTTCGTTGCAGTATGCGGTGCAGGAAAAACCGAACGGGCTAGCACAGGCCTTTGTGATAGGGGCCGACTTTATTGGGAATGATAGTGCTGCGTTGGTGTTGGGTGATAATATTTTTTATGGAAGCGGGTTCAGTGCGCTTTTGCAGAATGCGGCCAATCCGGATGGGGCGGTCATTTTTGCGTATCCGGTGAGTGATCCGGAGCGCTATGGGGTGGTTGCTTTTGATGATAATAAAACAGCGATTAGTATTGAGGAAAAGCCGGCCAATCCTAAAAGCAATTTTGCGGTACCGGGTTTATATTTTTATAACAACGAGGTGGTGAAGATTGCGGCCTCCATTCCACCAAGCGCCCGGGGTGAATATGAGATTACCGATGTAAATCGGGTGTATCTCGAGCAGAAAAAACTCAAAGTGGTAGAACTCAATCGTGGGTTTGCCTGGCTCGACACCGGAACTTTTGATTCGTTGCATGATGCCAGCGAGTATGTGCGAGTGATTGAAAAGCGGCAGGGTCTCAAAATTGGTTGTCCGGAAGAGATTGCCTATCGGATGGGGTTTATTGATAAAACACAGTTGGTTAAACTGGCGGATGGGTTGCAGAAAAGCGGCTACGGAGAGTATCTGCGGCAAATTTTTTAACCGTTTAAATGGTTTAAACCGTTTAAATTGTCAACCGATTTCTGCTCGTTTTTCTTCCGAATTTCCGTTGTTTTCCCCCTCGCTACATCAACAATTAACCGATTTAAAAAACAGACATCCACAATCTTCCTTCGCATTAATTCAAATCAATACACTTTGTCTTTTTTCGCACACGATACAGCCATCATTGACGAAGGAGCCGTCATTGGCAAAGGCACGAATATTTGGCACTTTACCCATGTAATGAGCGGTGCGGTGATTGGCAAACAGTGTGTGCTCGGACAAAACGTGCTTGTGGGCAACCGGGTACTATTGGGAAATAATGTGCATATACAAAATAACGTCAGCGTTTATGAAGGTGTAATTTGTGAAGACGATGTCTTCATCGGCCCTAGCGCCGTGTTGACAAACGTAATCAATCCGCGGAGCGCCATTTCCCGTAAACATGAATTCAAGCAAACCATCATCCGAAAAGGGGCCACCATCGGCGCCAATGCCACAATCGTTTGTGGCAACGAAATCGGCGCTTATGCCTTTATTGGTGCCGGCGCTGTTGTTACCCGTCCGGTGAAACCCCATGCCTTAATTGTCGGAAATCCCGGAAGACAAGCCGGCTGGATGAGTGAAGCCGGACATCGCCTCATATTCAACGAGCAAAACCTCGCTACATGCCCGGAAACAGGGGCGACTTATCAGTTAGAGAATGAGCAATGTATTAATGCAACCTGATTACGGCTTTTTTAATTGCGCGAATAGCATGACCAACGGTTAATGGAGCTACCGATCGACCGCCACCATTGTCTTGCGAGCAATAACCAATATCTACCGTAACGTAATTGCTACCTTCTTTTGAGGAGGTCCACCAATAGGAACAATCGCCCTCAGAAACAGACCCCCAGTCATATACATAACCACCGGGTTTGGCAGTGAAGCCGGATCGGTTATCAGGTTTTATCGCTGTCTAATCCTCATTATTCCTGCCTAAATTCGCGCTTTAATTACAGCGCATGTGCGGCATAGCCGGATTCGTCGACTTCAATAATCAATCCTCTGAACCGATTTTAAAAGCGGTAACAGATGAACTCGTTCATCGTGGACCCGACGGTCGAGGATACTCTTTTTTTCAAACAGACCATGCCCAGGTCGGTCTTGGCCATCGCCGCCTTTCAATCATCGATCTTAGTAATGCGGCCTCGCAACCGATGCAGTTCCGTCAAACAACGGTGGTCTATAACGGCGAGATATATAATTTCCGGGAAATCAGAAACACGCTGGAGGCCGAGGGACATGTTTTTGAAACACAATCCGATACGGAAGTCATTTTGCATGCCTGGTATGCCTGGCGCGAAAAAATGGTCGATCGGTTTATTGGCATGTTTGCCATCGTACTTTACGAAGCCGATAAACAGACACTCTATTGTTTCCGAGACCGGGCCGGCGTAAAACCACTGTACTATTACTGGCACAACAACCTGTTTTTAGTGGCATCGGAACTGAAAAGCTTTCACCAGCATCCGGGCTTTCAAAAAGAAATCAACCCGCAAGCACTGCATCAGTATCTGCAGTATGGCTATATCATGGGGCCGCTGTCGATTTTTAAACATACTCATAAACTGATTCCCGGACATTACCTACAGTTCAATTTATTAAAGCAATCGTTCAAGGTATCAAAATACTGGGATGTGTTTGATGTGTATCAGCAACCAACGTTAGCTATATCCCTGCCGGAGGCCCAAACGGAATTGGAACAACTGTTATTGAGCGCCTGTAATTACCGCATGGTATCGGATGTACCCGTTGGTGTTTTCCTCAGCGGTGGTTATGACAGTACGGCCGTAACCGCCTTGTTGCAAACCGGCCGGACAGAAAAAATAAAAACATTTTCTATTGGATTCCAGGAAGCCGACCACAACGAAGCACCGTTCGCTTCCGCCGTAGCCAAACATCTGCAAACCGATCACACAGAATACATCTGCACCACCCGGGAGGCACAGGATATCATACCGGATATCCCGTATTATTGCGATGAGCCATTCGGCGACTCTTCGATTATTCCAACCACGCTGGTCAGTCGCCTGGCC
>JBJTXG010000113.1:0-2527 GCA_046082125.1 Ferruginibacter sp.
TCCCAGCGGAATCGAATGAATTTGTCCGTTTCTTTTTCGAGTAACTGCGCCCGTTCTTCCACGCCATTCCATGAAAAGCTGAAAACGCCGTCTTTTTCATCTACTTTCTCGGCAAACCACTCCTGCAATGCAGCCGGACTGCTTAAGAATTCGTATAATATGGACGGAGAGCAACGGATCGGGTACTCCAACGTATATAGTTGTTTTTTACTCATGCGGCGGTTTTGGTTTAAGGATATCTGCAATAATAAAGAATATATCGAACCAACAAAATTAAACGGGCCTTTTTTTCGTCAGGTTATGCATTCATTTACAATGAATTAATGTTTCTAAGTATAAAATACTAGGTTGGTTACACAATAATTCGTAAAAATGACGTTATAGGGAGTAGAAACCACTCGTTGACTTTTAAAGACCCCCTATGCGACAACTCAAAATTTCAAAATCAATTACCAACCGCGAAAGCGAAAGTCTGGAAACGTATCTGCAGGAGATCGGAAAAGTAGGCATGCTGAAGCCGGAAGAAGAAGTGCAGCTGGCCGAACGGATTCGGCAAGGGGATCAGGATGCATTGGATCGACTGACCAAAGCCAATTTACGCTTTGTTGTATCGGTTGCCAAACAATACCAGAATCAGGGTATGAGTTTGTCAGATCTGATCAATGAAGGAAACCTGGGCTTGATCAAAGCCGCCCAGAAATTTGATGAAACCAGGGGATTTAAATTTATATCATACGCCGTATGGTGGATTCGACAGTCGATTCTACATGCATTGGCAGAGCAGTCCCGCATTGTCCGGTTACCATTGAATAAAGTAGGACTGACCATTCGTATCGGAAAAACATATAGCCGGCTCGAACAGCTGTTTGAGCGGGAGCCAACGGCCGCTGAAATTGCCGAGGAACTTGAACTCGACCTGGAAGAAGTAACGGCAACAATGAATGTAGCTAACCGCCATGTTAGTTTCGATCAGCCCATAAATAATGGAGAAGACGGTTCGATGATTGACCTCGTGGAAAATAAAGATGCCCTTCGGGCCGATCAGCGATTGCTCAAACACGATTCATTGAATACAGAGCTAAACCGAACACTCAATACATTAACGCCCCGTCAAAAAGAAGTGATCCTTTATTTTTACGGAATCGGCATTGATCGGCCGCTGACGCTAGAAGATATTGGCTCACTATATAATCTGACACGTGAGCGGGTTCGCCAGATCAAAGACAAAGCCATCGACAAACTCAGGGAAGGCAACCAAAGCCAGCTCTTACGCGGATTTTTAGGAGGTGCGTAAGCCTTGAGTGACTGCTAACAGACTCATTCAACCCCCTTCCGAGGGGGTATTTTTATGCCGCTTTCTCAAAGGAATCTTTCTAGATTGCGCTTTTTAGCCGAAATTTGTGCCATAACCCAACGCAATGCCCATAGACATCAAAGTGCCCCCGGTAGGCGAAAGTATCAATGAGGTCACGCTCGTAAAATGGTTGAAAGCGGAAGGCGAATGGGCCGACCGTGATGACGTGATTGCCGAGCTGGAGAGTGAAAAAGCCACGTTTGAAATCAATGCCGAACAAGCCGGTGCCGTTCATCATATTGCATCAGAAGGGGATACCCTTGAAATAGGGGCCATTGTTTGCTCCATCGACACCGAGGCTCCTCGTCCGGCGGAAGCTCCCACGGCAGAGGCCACAAAAACAGTCGAGAAAGAAGCACCCGTTACGGCAAAAACAGCGGAACCTTCCATCAAAGCCACTCCGGTAGCTGCAGCCATCATCGCTGATAAAAAAGTAGATACCAAAGCCGTCAAGCCTACCGGTTCCAATGGTAAGATCATGAAGCAGGACGTGTTGGATATCCTGGCAGCGCCCGGCAAAAAACCGGGAACAGTTCCGTTCAGTCGCCAGGAAAGGCCAGAGAAGATGAGCAACTTGCGTAAAACGGTCAGTCGCCGTTTGGTAGAAGCAAAAAATGCAACGGCTATGCTTACCACATTCAATGAGGTGGACATGGGACCGATCATGCAACTGCGAAAAAAATATAAAGACAAATTCAAAGAGCTCCACGGCGTGAATCTGGGTTTTATGAGCTTCTTTGCGAAAGCCTGTTGTTATGCGTTGCAGGAGTTTCCGGCAGTGAATGCTTATATCGATGGCGATCAGATCCTCTATCACGATTATTGTGATATTTCGATTGCCGTGAGTGCACCGAAGGGATTGGTTGTGCCGGTGATCCGCAATGCCGAAAGTTTATCCATGCACGAGCTGGAGTCAGCCGTGATCGAACTTGCCACCAAAGCCAGAAACAATAAACTCACCATCGAGGAAATGTCGGGCGGAACCTTTACCATCACCAATGGGGGTGTATTTGGTTCCATGATGAGTACGCCAATCATCAATATTCCGCAAAGTGCCATTTTGGGCATGCACAATATCGTAGATCGACCAATGGCGGTCAACGGACAAGTGGTGATAAAACCCATGATGTATGTTGCGCTGAGCTACGATCACCGCATCATCGACGGCCGCGA